>JAZGHS010000217.1:0-2135 GCA_036481315.1 Candidatus Zixiibacteriota bacterium
CAGTCCGGCGGACGAGGCCAGTACGGCGATTGTTCGCTTCGGTTAGAACCACAACCGAGAGGCACCGGATTCGAGTTTGTAAACGCTGTCGTGGGCGGTGTTATTCCTACCAAGTTCATCCCGTCGGTGGAAAAAGGGGTGGTCGAGGCGATGGCATCAGGCGCTCTTTCGGGCAGCAAGGTCGTGGATGTTAAAGTAACAGTCTATTACGGTTCTTATCATACGGTTGATTCGTCGGATATGGCTTTTAAGGTAGCCGGATCTATGGCTTTCAAAGATGGATTCATGAAAGCCAACCCTTACCTGCTCGAGCCTATTTACAGTGTCGATATTCTCGTTCCGGAGGAATATATGGGCGATGTCATGGGCGATATTTCGTCACGGCGCGGTAAGATTCTCGGGATGGATCCCGACGGCAAAAACCAGAAGATCAGGGCTCAGGTGCCTTTAGCCGAGCTGTATAAATATTCCACAGCTTTGCGTTCGCTTTCGCAAGGTAAGGGCGCTCATAGCAGGGGATTCTCGCATTACGAGGAGGTCCCCCGCGACGCCGCCGAGAAAGTAATAGAGGACGCCAAGAAAGCAAAAGAGGAAGAGAAGTAGACTGATTCTTCAATTCATATAAAGTCCCGATTTCTTATCGGGACTTTTTTTTAGTAAAATGAGGAGAGATCAAACATCAAATCGCTCGACGGTTTTATCGCGATAGAAACATATTGCCAAGAGTGAGCGGTTATGTTAATTTTGAACATAGTATTAGGCGATAGAGAGGAGGCTGTATGTCCGGCCATTCCAAATGGTCTACTATAAAAAGGAAGAAGGGGAAAGCGGACGCCGCAAGGGGCAAGGTTTTCACCAAGCTAATTAAGGAGATCACAGTCGCGGCGCGTGAGGGTGGAGGCGATATCGAAGCCAACGCCAGGCTCCGAACCGCGGTTGCGGCCGCCAAAACGGCCAATATGCCCGCGGATAACATCAAGCGCGGCATAATGAAAGGTACCGGCGAACTCGACGGTGTCAACTACGAGCAATCGTCCTATGAGGGCTACGGTCCCGGCGGAGTGGCTGTGCTGGTTGAGGTCTTGAGCGATAATAAGAATCGAACGGTTGCTGAGATCAGACATATTTTTTCCAAACGCGGCGGATCGTTAGGCGAGGTCGGCTGTGTCGGCTGGATGTTTGATCGCAAAGGGTATATTGTTGTGGATAAAAACAAAATCAACGAAGACGAGATTATGGATAAGGCTATCGAGGCCGGGGCCATTGATATTGTCACTTCGGACGATTCCTACGATATCTATACCGAATACGCCGATCTGGAGACGGTACGCTCCGCTCTCGAAAAAGGCGGCGTGGAGATGGAATCGGCTGAAATGACCATGATTCCGCAGAATACTATCAAGCTGGACGGTAAGCATGCCGAGCAGATGCTCAGGCTTTATGAATCGCTCGAGGATAACGATGACGTATCCAATGTATTCGCCAATTTCGATATCGACGAATCGCTAATGGAAAAGATCTCCGAGGGTTAGATGGCTTTCACCGTTCTCGGAATAGATCCAGGGCTGCGAATCACCGGTTACGCCGTTGTTAATTATAACGGTGGGATTCCCGAGGTTACCGAGGCGGGAATTGTGAAGACCAAAAACGACGATTCATTCGAAGAACGCTTAAAGACTATTTACGACGGTCTCGACTCCATTTTAACAGAATTCAAACCCGATTCGATTTCAGTAGAAAAACTCTATTCGCATTACAATCATCCGCAAACAGCCGTCATAATGGGGCATGCCAGGGGAATGATCTTTCTATGCGCCGCGCAACATAATATCCCGGTTGAGAGCTACGCCGCCACTCGGATTAAAAAATCATTGACCGGAAACGGGCGAGCGTCAAAACAGCAGATGCAGAATTCGGTAAAAAGTATCCTGCGATTAAAAGAGGTCCCCAAACCTGCCGATGTGGCCGACGCTATCGCTACCGCCCTTTGCCACTGGGAGGCGTTGAAATGATATCCAAGATAAAAGGAATCCTCGATAAGGCGGGCGAGACCTCGGCGCTTGTGGACGTGGGCGGTATATTTTACGAAATCATGTTACCATCGGGATTAGCCGATTCGTTGAAAAAAAACGGCT
>JAZGHS010000218.1:0-8807 GCA_036481315.1 Candidatus Zixiibacteriota bacterium
GTAATAAACAGATGAAGGACAAGAAGGTAACCGTGACTCTCCGCCTGGAGGGAAGCGAGGTTTTCGCGTCGGTAATCGACGAGGGTGGCGGATTCGATCCTGATGATATTCCCGATCCGCTGGCTGAGGAGAACCTTCTAAAAGAAATTGGCCGGGGTATTTTCATTGTCAAATCGTTGATGGACGATTTTCGCTATACTTATTCACCCGGCAAGGGTACGACATTGAGTATTACCAAGAAAATATCCTGATAAGGGGAGTTTTTCGATTTGGAAATGGGGCAGTTGATATCGCTGGTTTACCTGGTATCGGGGTTGACACTTGTTGTGTTGGCCTGGATGATATTCAGGGAAAACCCGAAAAACCGGCTTAATCGGATCGCGGCAATGATGTTATCATTGGCAGGACTGGCGGCCGCGGTTACCGCTTTATACAGATCGGTGATTATAGGCGCGACTGAATTACCGCAGTGGTTGGAGAACTGTTTTTTAATGTGGGAGTTGTTTTTCCCCGCGTTCCTCTATTTCTCGGCCACGTTTCCCGAACCTCAGCAGTTTTACAATAACCACAAAAAGATTTTCCAACTGGCTTTTCTTCCTCATATACTACACCTTGTAATGCTTGTTTTGCTGGCCGATCCCAACGCCGCTCTGGAGATGCTCAATTTCGAATCTTCGATACCGGTGCTGGGCGCCATTTTGAACATTGTATTAAGCCTTTTGAAAATAGTAACCGCCTTCCTGGGATTCCTGCTTCTTTTCCACGCCCGCTTTTTCTCCATAGTGAACCTGATTTACGTGGTTTTCGCGCTAATCCTGTTGTATACCTCTTACAGAAAAATCGAAAATCCACGTCTTAAACAACAAGTCCGCGTCATAATCTACGGCATAGGATTGGGGGTAGGTCTTTACTCGGTTGGGTTTATCATCCCAAACATTTTCGCCTTACTGATCTCAGAGCAGACACGTTACGCCGTGGTTATGCTCGGGTTGATAGTCGGGCCGGGCAGTATAGCCTGGGCTATCGTCCGGTATCAATTCCTCGATATAGGGCTTATCGCCCGAAGGTCGCTGGTATATACTATCACCACCGCTATAGTGGTCGGCGGTTATTTATTGATAGTCATGCAGGTGGGTTCTCTGGCCCAGGAGCTTCTGGGAAGTGATTCGGAAATATTGAATGTCGCCATTATAATAATAATGCTTTTATTTTTTCAGCCTATCTATACTCAGGTCGATGATTTCATCAAGCGGATTTTTATTCGCTCGAGGGGCGATTACAGCCGCTTGGTGGAATCGTTTTCCAGGGAGATCCTTACAGTTTTTCATAGCGATAAGCTGGCCGTTACTGTCGCCGATACTTTGAAGCGAGAAATGTTTATCGAGGCGGTGGAGGTTTGTTTCGAAGGCGACGAGCGTAGTTTTCGTCTGGCTACGGCAAAAGGAACTTCCGAATCTGTCGAGATCGAGGATTCTATATATCAATATCTACTCTTGAAAAAGGCGCCGGTTTTCTCCAGCGAGCTTCCGGGCGATATCGATTCGGAGTGTATAGGCGGCAGTATGACCGATACCGGCGTGGAGGTGGTTGTGCCGCTGGTTCATCAGGAGAAAGTGGCGGGCCTTATTCTTCTTTCAGGCAAGGTCGCAGGATTCCGCTATAATTCGGAGGATATGACTTTCCTGTCGTTTATGGCCAATCAGATAGCGGTGGCTATGGAAAACGTAAAGCTTTACCATGAGTCCATGGAAAAACAAAGGCTCGAGGAAGAGTTAGCGGTGGCCAAACAGATTCAGGTCGGATTGCTTCCCCGCCAGCTTCCTACTTTCGATAATTTCGAATTCGCGGCCTTTATTGAACCGTCCCGGCAGGTCGGGGGAGATTTCTATGATTTTATTCCCATATCCGATGGCAAGATCGGAATAGTAATTGCTGATGCTTCCGGTAAGGGGGTTCCAGCCGCGCTATTAATCGCCAGGATGCAGGCGATTATGCAAAGCGAAGCGAGGCTCGGCAGAGAGGTGGGCGAGATGATGTCGTCGGTCAACCGATTTATAGTCGAATCAACAAGCCAGGACAAGTTCGCGACCTGTTTTTATCTGGAGATCGACGATATCCGGAGACGGTTGCGCTATTGCAATGCCGGCCATAATTACCCGATTTTGATCAGGCGTGACGGTTCCGTGGAGAATCTGATCAAAGGGGGATTGCTTCTGGGGGCTTTTGCCGACGTATCCTACGAGACGGGAACATGCGCCATGGGGCCGGGAGACACGTTGGTGCTCTACACGGATGGTGTTACGGAGGCTATGGATGCCAACGAGGTGGAATATGGGGAGGATAAGCTCATTGCCGATCTTCTGGAGTTGAAAGCGTTTCCGGCTGAGATTATCTGTTCCAAGACAATCAAAAATATCAAACAATATGCCGCCGGTATTGACGATAAAGATGATATAACTCTTGTCGTGATAAAAGCCACAGAGAAAAATCATGGATAAATATAAAACGGAAGCCGGGCCGGACGTTTATCGATGCGATGTTTGCGATAAACCGATGCTTGAGCGTAACTGTAATTTAATTTGTATCAATTGCGGGTATACCCGCGACTGTACCGATCCGTAGGAGGACTTGGTGAGGAAACTAACTCCCGATATTATCAAGAAACTCAACAGCGAACAGGTCGAGCTTTTGCTCGAATTAGGCGATCTGGCCAAATCCGAATGGGAGTTGACCGGTAAGATCGACCAGATGCGTAAACAGGCGGAAAAAGTAGGATGGAAAGGCGGAAAGAGGGAGACCAAAGCGATTCACGAGGATAACGAGTTCGACGAACTTATCTCCCTTAGGCTGGTAAGAGAGCGGGAGATGATCCGCGATAAAATCTCTACTTTGATGAAGAAGGTTGCCGACGCCGGCCTCGGGGATCTGGGATTAGTTACCCGGCAGGCGCGGAACTACGGAGTCGATCTGAAAAAAAAGGAATAAGTCGGGATTAAGACTGTAAATAATATATGATTACCGTGAGAATAGTTGTAATAACAGCTTTGTTTCTGCCTGCGTTATTCGCCTGTTCGAAGCCGATCCATAAGGGGGAGCGATCGATTTTAGAAAGTTATATGAAAAAGGCGGAATTATTTTTTGACGACGGCCAGATCGATTCCAGCCTTCACTATATAGAGTTGTGCTACAAGATAGAGAAGGATTATCCCCCGGCTCATCATCTCGAAGGTAAAGTATATCTGGATCGTGACGGAATATACAACCGTCGCCTTTCCGCGGAATCGTTGAAAAAAGCTGTCAAACTCGAGGATGACAATCCGGAATACCATTACAGTCTCGGCCAGACTTTCGAGAGACAGGGGTATTTCAACAACGCTCTGCGCGAATATCACGCCGCCGCGAGGCTTGACTCGGCCGATTACCGGCCGTTAGAGAGAATTTCCGAGATAAACAAGAGGATCGGACTTCGTTACGATGATAAAAAATACTTCAAGCGGAGCCTGAAAGCATCATCGGCCGCCGCGGCCATCACGGATGATCCGCAAAATTATTATCGTCAGGGAATTGCTTTATACCAGATGGGCGATTATGAGTCCTCAATCGTGATACTGAAAAAGGGGATTGATCTTTGTGTCGAACCTTCCGATGCGAGGGATCTTTTACTTCTTCTGGGGACGGATTTGGTCAGGATGGCAAAATTCGACTCCGCTCTTGCGGTATTCGAAACTGCCCGCGCCGGAATGACTGAATTCGCTTATTCGCGCCTTGAGGATCTTCGTTACCTGATGTCCTCGAATGAATACAAGAAATTCGAAAGCGAGAGCAATTACAACCAGGGCAGGATAAAAAAGCAGTACTGGGGGAGTGTCGATCCTAATCCCACAACCGACGTCAACGAACGCAAGCTCGAGCATTTTTCTCGTTACGTCCACGCTCTGTTGACTTTTTCGGTACCCGATAAATCGATCGAAGGTTGGAGGACAAAAAGGGGCGAGATGTATATCCGTTACGGCCGTCCCACCTCGATGAATTTCGCGCTGGGATCCGGCGATGTCGATTCTCCCAAATGGGTCTGGAGGTATGCGCAGTTTCCACAACCCATCTCGTTGATCTTCGAGGATACGTTCTTAAACGGGGATTTTGATTTTCCATATCCGAATAAAGATTGGACTGCCGCTGATTACGACCGGGATTCGGCCCGACTGGCCGATATGCTTCAGAGCACCATCCCCCAGACTTTTGCTTATAACCCCGGCTCGGGGCCATTGGAATATTTCTATATGCCCAAGCAGTTCAAAGGTGGCAGGGGCAAAACCGCGGTTGAGGTTTTCGTCACTGTACCGTACCCTCAATTGACATATAATCGCGACGGAGAACACGCTATTGCCGAAGTAGAGTGGAGGCAGGTGCTTAGGTATGGAAGCTGGAAATCGGCCGATTCCTCGGGAACGAAACGAACTTATCGCATTCGGGCATCGCAGGTAGACAATCCGAATCTCTCCGTGGCCGACCGTCTGGCCCTGAAAGCATATCCCGATTCTCTGCTTTTCTCAATTTCTATCCGGGATACGCTTTCGAATCACATCGGGATCGATTCAAGGGCTATGAGATTAAGAGATTTTTACACGGGAAAAGTGGAGATTTCGGATATGGTTCTGGCCCGCAGAATAGACAGCCCCCCGGATTTCGAAAAGCATGATAGAGGAGATTTGATGATACTGTCAAATCTCGATAACCGTTATTTCGTAGGGGAATCGATCTGGCTCTATTTTGAAATTTACAACCTCAAAAAAGACTCTCTCGAGAGAACGTCTTATACCCTGAAGCAGACGGTCAGGGAGAAGGCATCGAAGGGGCTGCTGGCCGGTATCAGGGGGGTCATCGGGAAGGACAAATTAAAGGAAACATCAATATCTTATAAAGGATCGGGTGTTTATACCGATGAGAACAGGATTCTTACGATCGACGTATCCGAGCTGGAGCCGGGAGACTATGCTATTTCTATCGAGATTACCGACGAGATATCCGGTAAAAAGGCATCCGTCCGGGAGGACATCGTCTTATATAGATAATCGAATCAGGATATCCCGACTTATCCGGGAATAAAGATATTGCCTCTCTAGGAGGCTTTTTTTATTGCAGGACCGAAGTTATTTCTTGTATTTTTATCCCGGTTTATTTAACATTGGCGGTTGTTTGGATCTTATCATAAAGGAGAAATTAACCGGATGCCGATAGTACCGAAAAAATTGTTTTTAACCAAAGGGGTGGGTCGTCATAAAGAGCATCTGGCAAGTTTCGAGCTTGCTTTGAGATCCGCCCGAATCGCCGAGTATAACCTGGTGCACGTCTCGAGTATTTTACCTCCCGGTTGCAAGGTCATTTCCCGATCACAGGGGATAAGTCAGCTTACTCCGGGACAGATTGTTTTTTCGGTGTTGAGCCGAAATTCCACATGCGAACCGAATAGGATGGTGTCGGCTTCCGTAGGCCTGGCGATACCTCAGGACAAAAATCAATACGGGTATTTGTCCGAACACAGCGCGTTCGGGCAGAACGAGAGAATCTCGGGTGATTACGCCGAGGACCTTGCCGCCGGTATGCTGGCATCCACTCTCGGCATCGATTTCGATGTCGATCAATCGTACGATGAAAAAAAAGAGCTCTGGAAAATATCCGGAAAAATAGTTCGCACAACAGGTGTTACCCAATCAGCGGCGGGAGACAAGAAAGGCCTCTGGACAACCGTTTTAGCGGCCGCTATTTTTATCACCGAGTAGTTTTTGATATGATGAGGCCCGTAATGGTAAATTTTAGCCCGAATTCCCTTTTTCATTCAGGACGGGAATAATGGGTATCAGAAACGCATACGGTGATTTTTCCAGATATTACGATTACCTCGGTTGGAATAAATTCGCTCGTAGCGCCACGGTACGGATTAAGTCCTTTATAAAACTGCGAGGCGTAAAGCCTGACTCAATTCTTGACCTGGCTTGCGGTACCGGAGAGCTTAGTAAGGGCCTGGGAAATTCGGGCATACGGTTTGTCGGTGTCGACGCTTCGGCAGGGATGCTCAAAGAAGCCCGCAAAAAATGCCCCGGAGTGAAATTTCTGCGTGATGATGCCGCTTCGGTTCGTTTGAATGACAGATTCGATATGGTATTATTCCTTTTCGATTCGGCCAATCACATGAATTCATTATCGCATCTAAAAAGGGTATTTAAAAACGCCAGAAGACATCTTAACGACGACGGTTATTTCATATTCGATATTCTCACCGATATCGGGCTGGAGCGATGGGAGCATATGGATATAAGAAGGACCGATAATTATACTGTAATCTCCAACGGATACTATTATCCTGACGATCTTTCCGCCGATATCTTCATAGAGGCTTTTGTGAAACAAGGTAAGAAATACGATCGGGTTTATCAGAAGGTTGTTGAGAAAACCTATCCGCCGGCCGACATTTTCAATGGTTTGACCGACGCCGGTTTTTCGAAGGTGCTGGTTAGTTCGTACAATCCCGATGAGGAACTGGAGGAAGCGTCGAGACTGTGGTTTGTCTGTAGTTGAAATATGATTAGCGTATACCCGGAAAATTTCCTCGGTTTGGATCGCGAATTGAGCGAATATAAAAGCGCGAAAGCGGTGGTCTTGCCTATTCCCTACGACGCTACCGTCAGCTATGGTACAGGCGCCCGAAACGGACCCAAAGCGATAATTGAAGCGTCAGCGCAGGTGGAAACATACGATCATGATTTCAAAAGCGAGCCGTGCGAAATCGGGATAGCTACGCTGGAGGGAATAGAGCCGGAATCGTCGGGGCCGGAAACAATGATGGAAACGATCGAAAAGACCGCCGAACGGATTCTAAATGACGGAAAATTTCTTCTTTCGCTTGGAGGCGAGCACTCCGTTTCCTCTCCTCTCGTAAAAGCGCATAAGGCGATATTCCCCGATCTATCGGTGCTACATATCGACGCTCACAGCGATCTTCGCGATACCTACCAGGGAAGTCGAGATTCTCATGCCTGCGTGATGTCGCGGATTTCAGAGGTTTGCGCTTTCGTTTCGGTGGGAATTCGGAGTTTTTGCGATTCTGAAAACGAAAGACGGGCGATACGAAACGGACGGATAATAAGCTCACGCGATTATGAACTGAATTCGATTCCGAATATACTTTCGATGCTGCCCTCGGATGTTTATATTACCTTCGATCTGGACGGCTTGGATCCGTCGGTGATGCCCGCGGTGGGTACGCCGGAACCGGGAGGGCTTCTGTGGAATGAGGCGATAGAGCTTTTGACGAAGATCGGACGAGAAAAGAGAATAGTCGGCGCGGACGTAGTGGAACTGGCGCCGATCCCAGGATTGATTTATCCCGATTTTACCGCGGCCAGGCTGGCCTATAAGATAATCTCTGTGGCCTTTAAAGGAATGGAATAATTATGGAATGGTGGAGAAAATATTTTAGCGAGGATTATTTAAAGCTCTATACCTATAATCGCGGCGAATCGTCGAGAGAAGTACAAGCGGTTATAAGGATGCTTCAGCTTGAACCGGGGCAGAAAATTCTCGACCTGGCCTGCGGTTTCGGCAGGCATTCGGTATTACTGGCCGAAAGCGGATTCGCGGTAACGGGGTACGATCTCTCCGAGGGTTTCCTGAAAAAGGCAAGGGAGCTTGCCGACTCGCTGGCAGTCGGAGTGGATCTTCAGCAGGGCGATATGCGGGAATTAGCGTATGAGAATGAATTCGACTCGATTATCAATATGTTCACCGCTTTCGGGTTTTTCGATCGCGAGGAAGAGGATCTGAAAGTATTGCGGGGTATCCACAAGGCGTTAAAGCCGGGCGGGCAATTTTTAATGGATGTTCTCAACCGAGATTACGCGTTATCTCATACCTTAAACCGCAGTTGGACAAAAGAGAACGATATGTTCATGCTTGAAGAGCGATTTTTCGACTATTTCAGATCGAGACTCGAATTGAATAACAAGCTCGTCTTTCCCACCGGCGAGATCAAAGAGGCTTCTTACTCTATTCGCCTGTATACGCTAACCGAGATGCTCGATCTTTTTCAACAAGTCGGATTGGTACTTACCGATGTTTACGGCGATTTCGGGGGAGCGTTATATAACGCCGAATCGTCGCGTATGATACTAGTTGCCTCGAAGGAGGAATAAGGCGGAAAGTAAACGGCGATTATGCTGAAATCTCGATACCCCGGGCCGGAAATGGCGCGGGCTTTTCGCGTTTTCTAAATATGATTGACATTTTTGACAAACTTGACAGAGTTCCCGGTTTCGATTCGATTCTGAAAGCGTTATCCGACGGCCGCGAACCGGTCGCGGTTAACGGTATGATTGGATCGTCGCGAACCCTTCTGGCCGCCTGGCTATTCGTTAAAACCGGTAGAAACGTCCTGTTTATTTCTCCCGAACAAGAATCGTCTGAGAAAGCAGCCGACGATTTCAAGGCCTTTTTAGATCCCCTCATAGTATCGCTGTTTCCATCCTGGGAGATTCAACCCTACGAGATCCGGGCTCCTCACTCGGAGAATATCGGAGATCGTTTAAAAACTCTTTATGCGCTCACGAAAGACAAATGCCGGGTAGTCTGCGCTCCGGCGGCCGCCCTTATGGAGCCGACATCAGACAAGAGCGACATTTTGAAAAGATCAATCGAAATATCTCCCGGAGACTCTGTCGATATGAATCAGCTGATCGAGAGTCTCGCGGAAATGGGCTTTACTCGTCGTGCCGTAGTGGAGCAATTGGGCGATTTCGCGGTACGAGGAGGTT
>JAZGHS010000219.1:0-7384 GCA_036481315.1 Candidatus Zixiibacteriota bacterium
TCAATTATGATAACTACTACGATGGGGAATCGGACTGGCGTCGCCTTGGCGCTATAGGCAAGATGAAAAACATAATTTCGCTCTGTGACAAATTTCCCCATAATTCGATTCTGGAGATCGGTTCAGGTGAGGGCGCGATTTTACAGGAGTTGTCGGATCAGCGATTCGGCGAATCCTTATACTCATTGGAAATTTCAAAATCCGCTCTCGAGGCCATAAAGAAAAGAAATATCAATTCCCTGATAGAATGCAACCTTTTTGACGGTTACAATATACCTTACGGAGACAACAAATTCGACCTCGCGATATTAAGCCATGTAGTCGAACATCTTGAACACCCCCGAAAGTTGTTGTACGAGGCCAGCCGGGTGGCAAAACAGGTTTTTATAGAGGTCCCCCTGGAAGACAACCTAAGATTGAAAATGGATTATGCGTACGACCGAGTAGGACATATAAATTTCTATTCGCTGAAGACCATAAGAAGATTAATCCAGACTTCCGGATTGCAGATATTATCGCAAAAAAACACCAACATATCCTCTGATTGTTTCAAATATATGTTTGGCAAAAAGGGCGCTCTAAGATACTTTCTTAAGGAGTTTCTTCTACGGATAACCCCTGATTTGGCAACCAAAATCTCGACCTACCATTACTCCATGCTCTGCAGGAGAAAAGATCTCCATACACATACATAATCAAACTTCTCAAAAAAATTATAACTCTTACTTTAAGGAACATACCGGAATCCTGGAGTGGAAAGATGGTCAGAACGAGGTCGCAAAGTTACTGACTCCCGAGATCCGGAGTGATTTGACGAGGTATTCCAGAGAGAAACTTCTAAAGCGTTACGTTAAGGTTATCTATAAGCCCCGGCAAAAGGATTGAAATCTGGAGATTATTAAAAGCCCTATAATATAAAAACCCCGCGAGACGAAAATCGTCTCGCGGGATCGGTCGATTGATAATTTACCCGGAGTGTTTTTTATAATACCGAAACCGGTTTCTTAATTTCACCTTTTATTCTATTTTCCGCGTTGGCAACTCTATTGCGATTATACCCGGTGGCAAACCGCTCGGCCATCCTGCTTAACGTCAATAGAAGTTTATCGGTCTGCTCGGGAGTCCCGATCGTAATTCTAAGAAATCTTCTCAACCCGTTCATACCGGAGAGATCCATTACCCATATACCCTGCTTATCAAGCGACTCGATATATTCGGCGTTGTCCGACACTTCCAGGAGCATAAAATTACCGGAAGTCATGCGGAAATTATACCCGATATCAGGGAGATTATCGGTGAGTGCCTTTTTGGATTGGTTTATTCCAACCGCATATTCCCTGGTATAATCGATATTATCCAGCGCGCTTAAAGCGGCAATCTGGGCAATGCTATCCGGGCCATTTTCTCCTTTTATCCGATTAAGAAAACTTGAATTCTCCGGATCAGTGATAATATAGGCGGCTTTTAACGACGCCAGTCCGAATGCGCCGCTAAAGGACCTGATAATGGTCAAATTCAAAAACCTGGCTGTAAGATCAGCCATCGTTCGCCCGGTGAACTCGAAAAACTCCTCGTCAATTATTATCATCGTACGCTCGGCGTAGGCCAGTAAAAATACAAGTTCGGCCTCATTGAAAGAAGCTCCCGTATATTCATTCGGGGTTTTCAAATATACCGCTCTAGTGCGCGATGTTATTCTATTGACTATCTCCTCGATTTTCGGTTCGAACGGGTTTTCGAAGTCTATCTCAACTACCCTGGCGCCGGTGCTTTGAGCCGATTTCATTATATCGTCGGATACCGGACCGCTGATTACAACCTCGGTCCCGGTTTCCAGATAAGTTCTGAAAATATGCTCGAGCGCCAAACCGACACCGGCGTAACAGTTAATATAGCCGGTCGGCAGGGCGGCATATTCGGCTATCTTCTCTTTCAGCTCCGATGCATCCGGATCCGGATACCAGTTCAACGGCTTTGTATTGAGGAAATCTTTTATGGACTCTATAACCGACGGTGCGGGACCCGTTGTGGTTTCGTTTCTATCGAGTTTTAAAAGCCCCGAATGGGAGCTTGGCACGTTCGGGCTTCTTCTTTCCGACTCATACGGCTCAAGATCCAGAACGGCGTTTGCTACCCTTACCAGTCTTTTCTGCATTTTTCACCTCAACCTCTTTAATTTATCCAAAATCATTTTTCTCTCTTCGATATTTCAGCCGCTACTTCAATCTATCGATTATAAAAACCGTAGTGGCTATTGAGGTCACCACACCTGCCGCGGATGCGGCGGTTCGTAACCAATCCTTTTCCTTTTTAATCCTATACGGTACGACCACGATATCCCCCAGATCTACATCCTGGCCGAGCGCTTTGCCGCCGGCATAAATACGTCCATCGGCCTTCACTAACCGTACCTGACTCTTCGACGCGTTGGCGGTAAATCCTCCGGCTTTCTGTACAAAATATTTCGGCCTTTTATCGTCTTTGTATGTAATTGTTCCGGATGAGGCTACAGCGCCGAGCACCTGTATTCCCGACGGTTTCTGTGGGATATAAATATAATCTCCATTACGCAAAACAAGATTATCCTGAGAATCGGCTTTTTTACGAAGCCTTTCTATGTCTATTACAATACGATTTACCTGACCGAAATCAGCGTTGTTGTTAATTTTTGGTATCGGTCTGTTTAGACTGTCTAGCATAGTAGGTTCCGTTGACTCTAAAATACCCCTTATCTGCCTTCTTTCGATCTCGGCGCTGAGCGAACTCCGCAAGAACACTAACCCCTCCAAAAAGGCCTCGTTAGTCGGTCCCCCGCATCTTTCCAGTATATCAAGCAGGCGTTCGTTTTCCCTGATAAGAGCGTAGCTGCCGGGAAACTCTACTTCGCCGTCGATGGTAATACTCTCCCCCAGCCGCCAGCCCGGAATCGATCGTATATAAACGATATCGTCTTCCTCAAGGAATAAATCACCGTCCTCGCTTTGTTTATCCTGCACTTCTTTGAGATTCACGAAAATCACATCAGCCGGTTTCCCGGGATTAAGACGGGCGATCTCCGCTCTTAACAGGTAAGCTTTCTTCAGCGGATTACCGGCCAGAAATATGAGATCGGAGAGTTTCATATCGTTGAAATATTCGTATATCCCCGGTTTTTTTATCGCTCCCGCAATAGATACACGCATGTTCCGTTTTATATCTTTATGAGAATAAACAACAAGGCTGTCTTTATCCATGAGCAGGTAATCGGTGGAATCATTGCCATGCAAAATACCTTCAAGATCGATGGCAAAAACTTCGCGGGTCATATCCGGTATGGTTCTGAAAAGATTCGCCCTTTCCAGATAAGAATCGGCTATAAGAAACTCGCCACATCCGATCAAATCCGATACGCTCATATGTTCTTCAAGCTCATATCTTCCCGGGTGCTTAACATGACCGTTGATGACTACCGTGTTCTTGACAGAATCGAACATCGAAGGGATATTTATCAGATCGGCGTCGGTAAGTTCCATATTGTTCAGGTCCTCGTTACCCCCTGAAAGATCAACCGTCAATAATATCCGGCTATCATCGGAGCCTACCCTCTCTATATCCACCTTTTGCAAAAACGCCTCTGCTGTAGGTCCTCCGGCTAACTCAACCAGATCGCGCAACTTTTCGCCGCCAATCAATTCGTAAATAGCGGGACGTTTTACTTCGCCGGTTATACCTACTTTGGAACCCACGATCGGTACGAATATTACATCGCCCGATTGTAGTTCGGTATCCTGCGAATTATCTCCGGTTAAGAGGAATCGATATAGATCTATCCGGTCAAGAAGCTTGTTATGCCTGATATGTTTTATCGTTCTTAAGCTCCCGTTTCCCGAGGCCCCCCCGGCCGAATGCAAGGCGCTGAAAAGGGTAGCCAGAGAGGATAAAGTGTAACCGCCGGGTTTCTTCACCTCGCCATAGACAAAAACCTTAATCCTCCTGATTTTTCCAAGAGAAACCGAGAGCTCATAATCGCTGTATGACGACGATAAGGCGTCGTTAAGCCGACGTTTGAAATCGTCCATAGTCAAGCCCCAGGCGATAATCTCCCCCACCTTGGGTATGAAAATCTTGCCTTCCCGATCGATAGTTAGCTCGAGCTGCATATCGACTCGCCCCCAGACATTGACCAAAACATGATCGCCCGGGCCGAGCTTGTAGTCGGGAGGAGGAGTGGCTTCCATAATCGACGCGAAACTTTCAGGAGAACCTTCGAACAGATCGTAACCGAAAGCCCTCAGACCCGGCGAATGAATCGATTCGATTCGGTCGGCATCCCCTATGGAGTTATCCGATGAAGGCGGAAGAACATCCGAATCGTTATTTGAAAACATATTCGGTGTAGTGTATTTATCAACGTCCTCGACTTGCCCCTCTTTTGATGCTACGGCGTTCCCCTTTATATAGCTTGAATATATTACTTCTTGCTCGGGAGTAAACTGAGCCGATAACATCCCATAAACCGAGACAATAAAAATAGAAATAACATAAGTCTTGAATCCAACCATTATTTTTCCCGCGTTATTTTTCATAATTCATTTATATGGTAAATCAAAGGCCGTGCCACGACGGAAATATGGTCGTGATGTTTTTTAATTCCATGAGTAATAACGACTTACGTCAACTTTAAGAATCCGATCGACGGAGCGTAATATCGACTTTTCGGAAAAATAATCTCTCATTTTGGAAAAAACTACCGGATCGATTAAAAGAGCGCGGGATTGAATTATGGGGATTTTTAGCTAACGAAATTCGTATAATGCAGAGACGTTATTTAAGCAATGTGGCCTTGGTCGATTGAGAAATAGTATCGCTGGTGAGCCTGAAAAAATAAATTCCCGATGGGCGGTCAGCTCCGCTCCATGAAGCAGAGTAAGAACCGGCCTCGATTTCAGAATTCAAGACAACCTCTACAAGCTGTCCGAGCATGTTGAACACCTCCAGGGTGATCCGAGTTTTCTCGTCGACCGTAAATTTTATAATAGTCTCGGGATTAAAGGGGTTGGGATAAACCGAATCTAGTTTGAAAGTCGATGGGGGCAACGATGGGTCATCGACAGCGGTAGTGCCATCGTCCAAAAGAAGCGTCAAAAACGAACTATTATCGCCAACATAAGCGTTTCGTCCCGCAGCGGATATCCCTTTTGCCCTGTCCGGAGTATCATAGGACGCTATCAGGTAGGGGAATTGTATATCCGAAATTGAAAAAACGCTGACGCCTGTCGAGTCCTCGGCGGTAAACATCAGGGTATCGGACACGGCGACATCGTTAACATAACCCGGGGTTCCGACTCCGGTAATGAGGAGCGGTGCGGCCGGATCGGAAACATCGAGGATTTTGACTCCCCCGGCGCCGTCGGAGAGAAATAGATAATCTCCATTTCCTGTCAGATTAAACGCCTCGCCTGACGAGGTGAAAGTATCGACGATTTCGGGCGACGACGGATCGAAAACGTCGAAAGTATAAATGCCGGTTGGAAAATCAACGACATAAACATAGTTTTCTTTGCCCCAGATACCGGTAGCCAATCCTCCGGTAGGTTGTGTGATGACATGGCCCGGATTAAGCGGATCGGAGATATCAACAACCACCAGACCACTATTGAAATCAGCTATAAAAGCGAAACTACCCGATATGTATGTATTGTAAGCCGCGCCAGGCGTATCAAGGCTGGAAAGGAACTCAGGCGACGCCGGATCGCTGATATCGAAAATCGAAATCCCGCGACTCCAATCGGAGACCAAAGCTAAATCGCGCTCGATATAAACCGAATTTGCCAATCCCTCGGTATTGTAATTGTAGATCTCGAAAGGAGCCCATGGATTAGAAATATCCAGTATTGTCAGCCCCGCGCCCCAGTCGCCCAACAGAACGTAATCGCCGACTATGGCGAGATCGTGTGGGTTACCCGCTGTTTCATAAGAATCCTGAAGATATAAATCCCACTGGGCCAAAACGGAACTCGCTGGAATCAGAGTCAGGATTAATATCAAAATTGTGATTGCGGCGATTTTTTTCATCTATTAATTCTCCCCGCTATTAAACAGGGCAAATTTTGTGCCTTCGATATCGCTGATTTAACCGCTGGATATCTCCTTGCAAAAACCGTTAAGCTCATAATTACCAACAGGTAAATTAACTTATCCATGTTCCAACGCAAGTGAAATTTTCCCGATAATCTGAAACTACGCAACATCCTGCATAGTCTGGTGCGATGAGGATCATTATTTCAGTTTTACCTAAAATATATTATACTCCGAACATGGGAGAGAAGATTAGAAATATCTTTAAAATGTCCGGCGTTTTCAGATGTCATCATCCTACTCATAAACAGTTCGATTACGCTGTTTCCCCATATCATCTATTCCGCGTTACCCGTTGCTGGCCCGAAGGATGCGTGGAGTTTCTATGGCGATGTCATCAATTTGACAAAGGGCACAAATGCCCAAAAAAATACAAGCATGTAGGACGGGGTTGTTCATCGTGCAAATATTACTATGAAATAAAAAACTGTAATGCTCCTGAAACTGTATTTGACGATTCACAGCTTACCGAATTTATCAGGAAGCTTCGGGAGTACGAAGGCTGGCTTGAAAGCATGAATGGAAAAACAGTCAGGTTTTCCGGAATAATCGATTCGATCCGGCCGAGGTTGACTTTGAAAATCGGGCGGTCCGGCAGGCATTTGAGGATGGAGGATTATTTCCTTTCTTTTTCAACCGGATATTTCGGCACGGATCTTTTCGATGATCGTCTCTATTTGAAAATCACCGGCGGCTTTTTAAAACGGAATGAACTTGCTATCGACGACGAGATCGAGTGTGATGTTATTTTTACCGTGGAAAAGGGCCGGATTATACTTCGCAATCCGCGCCGAGTCGATCATACGAAAAACGGCGGTATACAGACGTTGACGACCTCAAACGCGTTGGTAGGACGGGCTACGGGAAAGGTCATCACCGGGTCTATAAGTTTTTGCGACGATTGCCAATACTGTTGTCTTATCGATATCGAGGACGACAGCCGGGCCAAGCCCGCATTCTATAGGCGTTTCTATTGTCTTCGGGGAATAGATGACCCGGAATATTGCCCGGTCAGGCTCGAACGCCTGAATCCGGACAACATTACGGGAAATTAGGGTAAGATATTCTGATTATTGCGAACCTGTACTAAACTCTATCTTTGCCTTCGATTTCAACCGTGGCATAACCAGCGGCTGATCTCCGTCGCCCGGACTCGGAGGTATCGGCGAATCGGGCGGGCATAGCTCGCAGGGCACCAGTTCAGGTGATCCGGTTTTCAGCTTGGAGAATGCCGAGATAATGTCAGCTACGTTAAAACCGCAACTAT
>JAZGHS010000220.1:0-24538 GCA_036481315.1 Candidatus Zixiibacteriota bacterium
ATTGGCGCGATCAATATCCCGATACAAAGGTTCTATCGCTCGATACCGGTTATGACAAACCGTATTCTGAAAATCCGTATGGCAGTTATCCGGCAAACTACTCCACTCTATTTCCGGTAGCTTTTCCGGACAACAGGTATCATCCCAAGACGAAAACACTTGGCGTTATATTCGGCGAGCAGGCTATGGCGTTTCCCGCCAATGAACTTTTTCAGCAAAGAGTAATCAATATTTCTATCGCTGATGAGCCGCTTGTCGTGATCTATGAGCCGTCAGCGAAACTTATCGCCGCTTATTCGAGGGTCGTAAATGGCGATACGCTCGAATTCTCCAGGGTTAGATTAAACGCTCCTTACACGACCATGGCCGATGACGCGACAGGCAGTATCTGGACGGCGATGGGAATAGTGAGTGAAGGAGAGCTTGCCGGTACGACGCTCGAGCGTTTCCCATTTTATACAGCTTATTGGTTCGCCTGGCACGATTTCTATCCGGAGACGGAGGTGTACACGGCGCCCTGAAACATAATAATAACACTAGATCAAACAACATTCCGTTTTGTATTTCTTGACAATCGCCTGTCTTATCCATTATATTTCCCTTTGAGTTTTTGGGTGTAATATATGTTCGACTTCGGATTTGCTCCTCGGCTGTTAAAGAGTTCTTTAATAATGGGTAAATTATGAAACGATTATTGTTGGGTATCATTGCGTCCATACTTTTATCCACATCCGTCTCCGCCCAGGAGCCGTTAGTGGAGATTATCTTCGGCCCCAGGGATGGCGATAACGTCGGGACGCTCTATGCGTATGAGAATTCGACGATCGAGGTAGAATTTTGGATGCGAACCGCGCCGAACGTCAGTATTATCGCTATTCACCTACCCCTTTCTTCCAAAGATGAATATGTGGAAAGCCGGAACGGCATAAATCTCGAATATCCGCCGATGGAAGGCTGGAACGTAGCTGCGCTTTCGCCGAATGATAACTCTCCTTACCAGGGTTATACGAATCAATCGCTTATAGGTTTATGTTGCCCGTTCGGAATGCCAAGATATCAGGATGGTGTTCATACAGAGGGGGAATGGTGGAAGATCGCCTCGTATATTATTACTATGGCCGATAATCAGACGCTAAATACTCTTTTTTGCGACGCGTTTATAGAGGGCGTTCATCCTTATAGCGGTGGCAACGTTTTGTCCGAATTTAACGTTGGTGAGTTGGACCCATCGACATATACAGTCCAATATGCCTGCCTGGAGTTCCGCGAAAATCTATGCGGCTCTTACATCATTGGCGATTTCAACGGTAGCGGGCAATTCAACGTGGCCGATATCATCGCTTCCTTTTCGAGGCTGGCCATCGGCTCTCCGGAGCCCGGAATGATCTGCGAATGCCCCCCCGGCAGCGGCGACGATTGGGCTGTGGCTATGGATGTCAATAACTCCTGCGCTTTCAATATCGCGGATATGGTCATAGCCTATCAACGGCTGGCGCTGGGAGAACCGGATCTTCTCCATTGCGATCAATGCCCGCCAACGGGACCGTAGCGGAGAATCGATCCTTCTCTAAAGACTTGACATCTTTTTTCAGGCTGTTATATTCTCTATGTCTTCGGGGCGAGGCGGAAATCCTCGACCGGCGGTTAAAGCCCGCGAGTCCCGCAAAACGGGATTGAGCCTGTGAAATCCAGGCGCCGACGGTAACAGTCCGGATGAGAGAAGACAGGTTATGCTTTAGGCGTAATCGCATCCCCCGAAGTGCGGGGTTTTTTTTGCCTGACTTTGAAAAACTGATGAGCGACGCCTTTAATGAGGCGAAAAAAGGCTTAGGCTATACCAGCCCTAATCCTCCTGTCGGAGCAATTCTATATAAAAACGGTCAAATCATTGCTTACGGGTACCATAAACGATCCGGTAAACCGCACGCGGAAATAGAGGCGATCCGCAAAGCAGGGCAAAAGGCCAAAAACTCGACCCTTATAGTGACCTTAGAGCCCTGTTCACATCAAGGTCGAACCCCTCCATGCACCGACGCTATCATCGACGCCGGTATCAAAACGGTTGTAGGGGCCGTTTCGGATAAAAATCCGGCGGTGGCGGGAAGCGGCTATAGGAAGCTTAAAGGGGCCGGAATAGAGGTCATAAATAATGTTCTCCGGATAAAAGCGTTGGAATTTTACGCCCCCTATTTCAAATTCATCACCACCGGTATGCCATTTATAACCCTAAAATTCGCCCAGAGTATCGACGGCAGGATCGCTGCCTCCACAGGCGATTCGAGGTGGATTTCATCGCCACAATCGCTTAAACTGTCACATGAGCTTAGAGCTGTAAATGACGCTATATTAATCGGAAATAAGACATTAGAATTAGATGATTCTCGATTAACCACGCGGTCGGTAATAGGTTTAAACCCGATCAGAATAATCCTTTCCGGAAAAGGAAAAGTTAATCTCAAGCGACGTATATTCAACGACGGGGCGGCGCCTACTTATATCGCTACATCAGCAAAAAAAATGGGTGCCGGAATTGACAATATCATACCGGTGAAAAAGAAGGGTAACGGTCTCGACCTGAACGATCTTCTAAAAAAACTCGGCGAGATGGGAATAGCTTCCCTACTGGTCGAGGGCGGCTCAGGCGTATTAACATCATTTCTCAAACAAAAGCTGGCCGACCGGGTGATAGTCTGTATCGCCCCGATTATAATCGGTAAGGGAATCGAGTCGATCGGGGAACTCGGGGTCCGAAAATTAGGTAAGTCATTATTATTAGACGATATGGAATGGAAAAAGCTGGGGCCGGATATGATCTTAAACGGCAAACCGATCTGGAGATAAAATGTTTACCGGGATAATTCAGGAGATAGGCCGGGTCAGGTCGGCCGTCAGAAAAAACAATCTCGTATTAGATATAGAATCCGGGATCATCGCCCCGAAGCTTAAAAAAGGCGATTCGATCGCGATCAACGGCGCGTGCCAGACCGTGATTGAACTGCCCGGCGGCGGATTTCGAGTGGAAGCTATCGAGGAAACCCTTTCCCGGACAACCTTGGGAAAACTAATATCGGGTGATTACGTTAATCTCGAAGCTCCTTTAGCGACCGGAGAGATGTTCCACGGTCATTTTGTGCAGGGGCATATCGATTGTGTCGGGAAAATCGTATCGATAATCCCTCGAAAGGGAAGCGATATTTATAAAATCGCCTACCCCGGGCAGTACGATAAATACCTGATAGAAAAAGGCTCGATCTGTATCGAAGGAATAAGCCTGACGGTTACCATGACCGAAAACGGTAATCTTACAATCGCGGTAATACCCCATACAGTCGAAAATACTGTACTAAGATACAGGAAAACCGGTGATAATGTAAATTTAGAATTCGACCTGTTTGCAAAATATGTGGAGAAGATGATTCAAAGCGACAAATCAAAGCTAACTTTCAACTTTTTAAAGGAGCATGGTTTAGGATAGTCATTTTAAGAAAGCCATGAAATAAATATGAGCGGACTTTCTACAATCGAAGATGCGATAGAGGATATTCGTCAGGGGCGTATGATCATTGTTGTCGATGATGAGAACCGTGAGAACGAGGGCGATCTTATATTGGCGGCGGAGAGTATAACCCCGGAGCAGGTGAATTTCCTGACCAAACACGGCCGCGGATTGATCTGCGTGCCGATGACGGGCGAAAGAATGGAGGAGCTCGAATTATCCCCCATGGTCCAGATTAATACCGCCTTACACGGAACGAGGTTTACGGTTTCCGTGGACGCTGTCAAGAATACGACCACTGGCATATCGGCGGCCGACAGGGCGGCAACCATAACAACTCTCGCCGACAACAATACCAAGCCCTCGGATCTCGGCCGTCCCGGGCATATTTTCCCGATACAGGCAAGACCCGGGGGAGTGCTTTCCCGCGCCGGGCATACCGAAGCGACGGTTGATTTATGCCGTCTGGCAGGATTGAAACCGTACGGAGTACTTTGCGAGATACTCGATGATGACGGAAAAATGGCTCGTCTACCGGTGCTTAAAAAACTCGCAGGTGAAAAAGGTCTGAAAATAATCTCGGTGGAGGATTTGATAAAATACCGTCGCCGCAAAGAAAAGCTGGTGGAACGGGTAACCACGGTTGATTTTCCGACCAAGCAC
Source organism: Candidatus Zixiibacteriota bacterium (assembly GCA_036481315.1). Taxonomy (GTDB): domain Bacteria; phylum Zixibacteria; class MSB-5A5; order UBA10806; family UBA10806; genus JAZGHS01. Next base: position 4,160 of record JAZGHS010000220.1, read on the forward strand.
GGCAATTTCAAGCTTCACCTTTATAAAAGTTCCATCGACGATCATCATCACCTGGCTATAGAGAAGGGCGATGTACAGAACAAAAAAGATGTCATGGTCAGGGTTCATTCGTCGTGCCTGACCGGCGACGTATTAGGTTCATGCCGATGTGACTGCGGAGATCAACTAACCAAGGCGTTGCAGATGATCGAGGATGAAGGACTTGGAGTTGTATTGTATATGAGGCAGGAGGGCAGGGGAATCGGGCTGGCCAATAAGATCATGGCTTATAAGCTTCAGGATAACGGCCGCGATACGGTTGAGGCAAACGCCGAACTCGGATTTCCCGCGGATTTAAGAGATTACGGAATTGGCGCTCAAATCCTGGCGGATCTCGGTCTTTCTACAATCCGCCTGGTCACCAATAACCCCAAAAAGCTGGTCGGGCTTCAGGGGTATAATCTCGAAATTACCGATAGGGTGTCTATTATGATAAAACCGAACCGGCACAACGCACGCTATCTCGAGACAAAACGGGATAAGCTTGGTCACCTCTTAAACATAGAAGAATCCGCCGATTTGAAAAACTGCAAATAAAGGAGAGTTAAATGGCCAGAGAAATACACGGCGAATTAAACGCCTCCGGGAAGAAATTCGCGATTGTGGTCTCACGTTTTAACGATTTTCTCACCGCGAAACTCAAAGATGGCGCCATTGATTGCCTTATTAGACACGGCGCGAAAACCAACGATATCGCCATAGTTTGGGTGCCGGGTTCATTCGAGCTTCCGCCGGTCGCCGGTCGTGTAGCCGACGTAGGTAAGTACGACGCGGTCATTTGCGTGGGGGCTTTGGTGCGAGGACAAACGCCTCATTTCGATTTCATAGCCTCGGAAGTCGCGAAGGGAATAGCCAAAATCGGCCTGGAAAGCTCCATTCCGGTTGTATTCGGCGTAGTAACCGCCGATACGTTAGAACAGGCTATCGAAAGAGCGGGCACCAAACAGGGGAATAAAGGATTCGACGCGGCTATGTCGGCTATTGAGATGGTAAATCTCTATTTGAATATCTGATGGGTAAACGACGAAAAGCAAGAGAAGCGGCCCTTGAGGCCTTATATTGTTATGAAATCCGGGGGGATAGCTCTCTTGATGAGATATTCCCATATTGCGGCGAAAGACATCAACTCTCCCCGGAAGGATTAAAATTTGCCATGAGCCTGCTGAATAAAATTGTAGAGAATTTAGAGACAATCGATAAGGAGATAGGCTCCCATATAAAAAACTGGGATCTCAAACGCCTGGCCCTGATTGATAAAAATGTCTTGCGACTTGGCCTTGCCGAGCTTTTGTATTTTCCGGATATCCCCAAAAAAGTCACAATCGACGAGGCTATCGAGCTGGCGAAAGCATACGGCTCGTCGGAATCGGGGAGATTTGTTAACGGCGTGCTTGACGCTTTAAGCAAAGATAATTAATCATTTACAGTTGACTTATATCGATTTAATGATAAAATTACCCGACCCGGTTTCCGTGCGGGCGAGGTACTTTCGGTTTATCGAAATAAAAGGAGTTAACAATCGAACCCGGAAGGTAATCTGTAAATATAATAAATGATGGAACATTATAAAGACAGGTATTTTCTCTGGATGTCGGTTCTCGCTCTTGCAGCGAGTTTTATAGTCTATTTTATTACGAAAGCTCCCACAGTTTCCTTCTGGGATTGTGGAGAATTTATCGCGGCAGCGTATACATTGGGAGTCCCCCATCCTCCCGGCTATCCGATGTATGTTATCCTAGGACGATTTTTCACGCTTTTGCCTATCGCCGGCGATATCGCGGTTCGCATAAATATCCTCTCCGTTCTGGGCGGAGCGGCCTCCGTATTTGTCGCATACTGGCTAATTCTCAGGGTAATTCTCGGCAGGGGTTTTCGACCTGACGGATTTGCCAGAATCGGTATAGGAGTAGGAGCGTTATGCGGTTCTCTGATTATGGGATTTTCAAAGACCTTCTGGGCCAACGCGGTGGAGGCCGAGGTCTACACGCTTTCCATGTTATTAATGCTGCTTATAAATTACCTGGCTTTAATGTGGGCTCAGGATAAAAGCGAACGCAAAAACGATAAGCTCTTGATCCTGATTTCATATCTCGCCTGGTTCTCGTTGGGTATACATATGACCACTTTTATAATTATCCTGCCCGCACTTATATATCTCGCTTATGTAGATTTCAAGACCGATGGTTTTGCCCGCTGGCCCGTTTGGGTGATTATGGCTTTTTTCTTTTTATACGCGGTACCCATTCATTCAGAAATCCTTCGATTTATCGGGCTGGATATCTCTATGTACGAGCTTGAAACCTTCATGATGATGTTCGCGGTTATATTTATCGGTGTAAGCATAACCGCGGTAATCACTCGGATCAAAAATTCGGAAAACTTCAAGGTTTGGATATTGTCATTAGGCATATTATCATCGGCTTTGATAGGATTTTCATCTCAGGCTTATATTCCCATAAGGGCGGCTCAGAATCCCACCATAAATGAAAATGATCCGTCAACATGGGCGCGTTTCAAGGGTTTTATGGAGCGCAAGCAATATGGTCAGGAATCGATGGTAAGTCGCATGATGAAGAGAAGGGGTAGCTGGGTTAACCAGATTATAACTCATCCGAGATTCGGTTTTCTGGGGATTTTCAACTCTCAATACGCTGATCCCGAGGCCAGGGTCACGTTATTCAAATCAGGGGGCGATAATGGCGACAGGACCGATTTCAGCGTATCGCTTCCTATGCTCTATATCTTGATAATCGGCATGTACGGGATATTTGAGCTGATACGGCGATCTCCGTCTGACGGTTTGTTTATTATTTTCACTACTCTATTATGCACGATAGGATTGGTCGTTTATATAAACTTCTCCGACGGTTCTTATAATACTCAGATAGCGCCGTTTGCCGAGGTTCGGGCTAGAGATTATTTTTACACTCCGGGATTTATGTATTTCGCTATTATAATCGGGATAGGGTTATCCTACCTTTTATCGGAGATGGGGCGATTCGCCGATAGCGCGAATTCGAGAAAAAAAGTGTACGTTGGCCTTTTCGGGTTAAGCTGTATTCTGGCGGCCGGCATGGCGGTTCAGACAACGGCCGCCAATTTCGAGCATAATGATCGACGCGGGAATTATCTTCCTTTTGACTACGCTAAAAACATACTCGATTCTTGCCAACCCGATGCTATTATCTTTACCAACGGCGATAACGATACCTTTCCCTTATGGTTCATTCAACTGGTGGAGAAATACAGGACGGATGTTAGAGTCGTTAATTTAAGCCTGCTCAATACACAGTGGTATATTCACCAGCTGAAAGACAATATGAAAATCCCCGTAACCTTTTCCGATCGCGAAATCGACGAGCTCAGAGCTGTACGTATCGCCAGTAGTAATGCCGTTTACAGGATTCAGGATCAAATGCTTCAACATATCCTTACCAATATCCAGGCAGAAGGATGGGGAATCCCCGTTTACTTCGCCATTACCGTATCGTCGGCCAACAGGATGGGTATTGAAGACAATTTACTCATGGAGGGTATGGCCTATAGGATAATCGAGTCACAGGGACAGAGCAAGGTCAACACCGATGTGGGGCTGAAGATATTTGGCAATCCCGACAATTTCCGGGGGATAGCGGATGAATCGGTTACCAAGGACGCCAACGACAGGAAACTAATCAATAATTATCTTGTGGCTATATTTAGAATAGCGGATGAATTTTATGACAGAGGACAGATAGATTCATCGATGATGATTGCGCAGTGGGCAATTGATCTGCAGCCGTTGAATAATCCATGGCAAATCGACGCCTATTTCGCGAAGCTGTATGCCGTTTCGGAAAAGTACGAGGAGATATCCCGGCTGGCCGAGAAGTCCGCCCAGGGCGAGAACATATATCTCTCGGCGTCGCAGGATCTCTTAAGAAACGGTGAATTCGATAAAGCGAAAATTATCCTCGAGATGACTCTTGCAAAATACCCGTCGTCAATAGCGGCGTTAAACAACCTCGCCGCGGTTTATTATCAGAATAACGAAATGAAAGCGTTCTATTTGTTGATAGATGAATTTCGCCTCGAAAATGGTAACGATCCCAAACTCCTGGCTATGGTCGATCAGGTCGTAGAGCGATTAAAGCAACTGCCGGACTTTCCGAAAAATAAATAATGAGAATATTAGCGATAAACTGGCAGGATCTTAAAAATCCTCAAGCGGGTGGGGCCGAGGTTCATCTCGAGGAGATTTTGAAAAGACTCGCACGGGCGGGGCATCGTGTTGATCTTTTATGCAGTAATTTCCCCGGCGGCTCGAAGAAGGACGTATCCGGAGGGATAACGGTTTATCGTCACGGCTCCAGGTATAATTTCAACTGGGTTGTTCCTATGGTCGCCAGAAAGCTGATCAGGGAAAATCGCTACGATGCCGTATTAGAGGATATAAATAAGATCCCGTTTTATTCTCCTGTTTATCAGAAACTCCCGACCCTGGTGGTTATTCCTCATCTTTTCGCCGACGCTATCTTTCAGGAGATAAATTTCGTGTTGGGTGCGTACATTTATTTCGCTGAAAAACCCGTTACCTATGTTTACAAGAATAACCGTTTCATGGTCATTTCCGATTCCACCGCGGAGGAGCTTAACAAACGAGGAATCGCCAGAGAAAATATCGAGGTTGTGGAGTGCGGGATTGACAAAAACGTTTACAAATTCGACCCCGAAACGCCCAAATTCGACGTTCCCACACTCGTTTATGTTGGTCGATTGAAAAAATATAAGACAGTGGAGACGGTTATCCTGGCCATGACGAAAATCAGGGCGGAAGTTCCTAAGGCGCGGCTGGTGATAATTGGCTCGGGAGATCACCGGGAATCACTTGAGCGTCTCGTGGAATCATCGAACCTAAAAGACATGGTGGAGTTTAAGGGTTTCATACCCGAGGTGGAAAAGGTATCGTATCTACGTCGAGCCCACCTTTCGGTCTACCCGTCGTTGAAAGAAGGTTGGGGTCTGTCGAATATCGAGGCCAACGCTTGTGGGACAGCTGTACTGGCCGCCCGTGTACCGGGGTTGCGGGATTCGGTTGACGAGGGACGTTCGGGATTGCTTTTTGAATACGGCAATATCGATGATTACTCGGAAAAGGCGGTTAAGATTCTCCAGGACGACGATTACAGACGGGGCCTTGAAATGGGAGGGCTTCGATGGGCCGCCCAATTTTCGTGGGATAAAGCCGCCAATGAGACCGAGCGGATTTTAAAAGGAATAATTGAATCGCGGTGAAAAAGCGGATCAACGTAATAATCGGTATCGCGGTAAGCATCGTCTTTATTTATATCGCGTTTCGACGAGTCGAACTGGCTGAAATAGTTTATTCCTTGAGACATGTAAACTATCTCTGGATAATCCCCATAATGCTGGCGGTCATCCTTACAATGGTCATCAGGGCCTACAGATGGAAATTTCTTTTACGTCCCATCAGGGAATATAAGGCCCGCTCGCTTTTCCCGTCAGTTATGATCGGATTTATGGCCAATAACGTTCTTCCCGTGAGACTGGGGGAGATTGTTCGCGCCTACTCGCTCGGGGCTAAAACAGGTGAATCGAGATCGTCTATTTTTGCCACGGTGGTGATCGAAAGGGTCTTCGACAGCCTGACTCTGATGTTGATATTCTGGCTGGTATTTCTTTATATCCCTGTTCCCCGATACGTTCGACAGTTCGGTTTAATATCCCTGGTCTTTAATATCGCCGCAATAATCGGGATTATATTGTTAAAGGGAAAGGGCGATTCGCTTGCGGAGTTTATTGTACCGAAATTATCGTTTCTACCGACGCGATTCAAGGATAAAATCGAAAATATCATCAGGAAATTCGTAAGTGGTCTCGACATTTTCAACGAATACCGGGCATTGGGTTATATAGCGGCATGGTCGTTGATACTCTGGTTTACGCTCGGTATTACGAATTATTTCGCTTTCATGGCTTTCGGCATGTATCCGAGCCCTGCGGCATCGTTTATTCTTCTTCTATTCGTATCCGCGGCGGTTATGCTTCCGTCGGCGCCCGGTTTTGTCGGCGTATTCCAGGTCGGCGTAATCGGCGCGTTCTCCTTGATGAACGGTATGAATATTATTGGCTACCAGGTATCAGCGGAGAAGATAGAGGCGCTCGTTTTAACCATTCCAGCGTTCGCCGGCGCTCCCGTACCGGCGATAGGGTCGTTCTGCGATTCTCTGGGATTATTCGGTATTTCCAAGGCGCAATCATTATCTTTTTCAATCGTTCTCTGGCTCAGCCAGTATTTACCGGTCACCCTTCTCGGTCTGTATTATCTAAAACATGAACATTTATCTTTGAAAAATCTACGTCGTTAACCGGATCCACCCCGGCAGATGGCATAATATTTCATCTTGTGTCTGATTGACGATTTTGTTATTATGGGGGTAACGGCAAACATGTTGACAAAGAAGATCGAAAAAATACCTAAATTGAAGAAAGAGCGTTAATTAATGGAAGGTAACGAGAAACTTTACGGCCGAAAAAGAAAAAAAAAGACCATACCCCTGATTTCGAACCAGAAAAGCGAAAACAAAGAACCGGCGAAATCGACCGAACAAAAAAAGCCCGAAATATCTACTCCGCCTATCGAGGTTACCAAGCCGATCAAATCTTCATCGCCGACTCCCAGAAAAAGAACCCCGGGAAGCGCAGAAGAGAGACGTCCAAGAAGCAGCCGTCCGGATCGCGAGAGGAGCAAACCGGTATCGAAATCGCGAGATAGTAAAAGAGAACCGATCGATCGGCCAAAAAGAGGCAGGGTTCGAGTAAGTATAATTATTCCGGCTTATAATGAGGCCGAGAATGTTCAGCCGCTTTTCAAGCAATTCGCGGAGGTTATCAGAAATTTCGATGATTGGGAAGTCATTTATGTTGACGACGGTTCCACCGACGAAACCGGAAAGCTGGCGAAACAGGCGAGTTCCAGATACCGCTGGCTTAAAGTTGTTTCCCATCACCGAAACCAGGGTCTCACCTCGGCTCTCAATACCGGCTTTAAGGCGGCCAGAGGATCGATTTTCGTGTTCTACCCGGCGGATCTGCAATATCATCCGGAGGATATCCCCAGGATGATCGCCAAAATCGACAGGGGATCGGATATCGTTACCGGATGGAAACAGGGGAAATATAATAAACGTTTTGTATCGTCGGTTTATAATAAGATCTGCAGGTTACTTTTCGACGTTAAAGTACATGATCTGAATTCGGTGAAAGCGTTCAAAAAAGAAGTACTGGATAATATCACGATGCGTCGCGATTGGCATAGATATATGGTGGTTCTGGCGGCGGAAAACGATTATCGAATCGGAGAGGTCAAAGTCACTTTGTATCCCCGGAAATTCGGCAAGAGCAAATTCGGGGGAGGACGGATACTGGCGGGCGTTCTGGATCTGTTCTCGGTCAAGTTCCAGTTGTCGTTTATGAAACGGCCTTTGAGGTTTTTCGGGACCTGGGGTATTATCGCGGGTTCGACAGGGTTTATAATCGGATTGATAGCGTTATACCTGCGCTTCTTTACAACTCACGGCTCCAGGACGTTATTGTACCTGGTCATCCTGCTCGTGCTTTCGGGGCTGGGTCTTTTTGCGCTGGGATTTTTAGCCGAGGTAATGGTCGGATTACGAGACGAGATAAACTCGTTAAAGAAGAAGAGATAAAAGCGGCATTACCGAAATTTCGTATAATAGCCCATATCAAGCTTTTAGCGAAGAAATATTGGCTGTTACCGCAACACCCTAAAACGATTGACGGCAACCGAAAATTAAGCGTATATTGATTCGGAGATATCGTACGGCAATCCCCGGATTAGAGCCGTGGGAGATGATTTTCTTAATCCTGATGGCCTGAAATGAGCCGATTAGATCAATTTCGGATGACTGGCGTAAAGACGAGAAGGAATTTACAATGAGCTTTAAGGATATTTTAAAGCAAAAATGGCCGTATTTTTACTTTTTCATCCTGACCGTTTTTGTGTTTGCCGATTTTATATTCTCCGATAAAATGCTGTTTGGTTCGGACAATATAGAGGCGGGCCTGTTCTTCCGGGGATTTTACGCCGAATTCTTCAAGACCTACCATAGAGTCCCCCTCTGGAATCCGTATATATTCGGGGGGTTACCGTTTGTCGACGCCATGCATGGAGACATATTCTTCCCATTTTCGGTGATTCAGTTTGTTCTGCCCCTGCATAAGAGTCTCGGGTATAAACTCGCGCTCACCCTACCCATGGCAGGTATTTTCACATATCTGTATCTTCGGAAAATGATGATGTCTAAATGGGCAGGCGTGTTCGGAGCTACCGCTTATATGCTTTCCGGTTTTATAGTCTCTTTGGTTTACGCCGGTCACGATGGCCGTATGTATATAACCAGCATGTTACCCCTCCTATTGTATACGATGGAGATCGGTTTCAGAAGAGGCCGAATTATTTGGTGGTGGCCATTTTCGCTTGCTTTCGGGATCATGGTCCTGGCCAATCATCCTCAATTCGCCTATTTTGCCATGTGGTGCGTTGGCTCGTATTTTATAATGAAGGTCATTTTTTTATTCAAAGAATCGCGGAGTTTCAAGCTCTTGCTGATACCGGGTTTCGGCTTCTTATTTGCCATGTTATTCGGAGTTACACTTGGCCTTGTTCAAATCTGGCCGGCACAGGATTATGTCAGAAATTACTCACCTCGATCGGGTGAGGGTAAAGGTTACGAATACGCGGCCTCATGGGGCCTGCACGCCGAAGAAGCCATCTCTCAGATTGTACCCGGATTCGCCGGTGTGAGCAACCTGCAGAATCATCCCCCCCTGGGATTGAAAAACCCCTATTGGGGAAAAAACTATTTTAAAATCAACAGCGAGTACGCCGGGATGGTGGCTATATCTCTAGGGCTATTAGGGCTTTTTCTTTTCAGGGATCGGCACTCGTATTTCTTTCTGGGGACGGCATTATTCGCTTTGCTTTACGCCCTCGGGGATTCGGGGGTGATTTTTAAGATCTGCTACAATCTGGTTCCCCTGGTCAATAAATTCAGGGCGCCATCGACAATAATGTTTTTATTCTGTTTCTCCTTCGCCTTTCTGGCGGCGCGAACGGTTGACTTTCTGGAAAAAGCGAAGAAAATCCCCAACTCTAAGAAGCTTTTCCGTTGGATTTTGATATTGGCTGGAGTTTATTTTCTTATCGGTTTAATTTTCAGCGGAGCCGGCGCGGGGATCATGAAAATATATACGTCGGTCCTTTATCCAAATATAGAAACGGGGCAATGGAATAACCTGCAGGAAAGCCTGCCTCGTATCTCGCTCGGTTTTATTATCGGGGCGTTAATATTGACTGTAATCGCCGTTACTTTCAGGGCGGCGGTTCGTAAAAAAATGGCTTTCTGGGTAACAGCCGTTGTCTTAATTATGCTGGTGATGGTTGACAGCTGGATTATCGAGAACAGAAAATTTATCAAAACCGTCGATCATCGTCCTTATTTCGCCAAACCGGAGCCCGTATCTTTTTTAGAGGCTCAGGATGATGTTTTCCGGTCGTTTACTTTTCCAGGATCGATGCCCAATCAGAACAGCCTTGCCATGTTCGGGCTGGACCAGGTGAACGGATACCACGGAAACCAGCTTAAATGGTATAACGAATTTATTGGTGAGAATTTCAGGAATCTTTTCAGCTACCCGGCGGCATTGCCTTTAACAAATTCCAAATACGTAGTTACTCAAAGGTCGATCGATTTCCCCAGATTCCAGGAGGTAAGCAGATCGTCCGGGGGAGTTATAATTTACGAGGATAAAGGAGCGTTGCCCCGAGCGCGGATAGTTCGCGAATTCGTTGTTAATCCCGATCCCGATTCTGCTTTAAAGCAATTGTTCGCGCCCGATTTCGATTATGCAGGTACGATAATCATCGACCGGCGGCCGACTCTTATTATTACTCCGCCTGATTCTCTTACTCTGGCTGGGGATACCATCGAATTTTTAGAAGGACCTCCTGACAGGATCAGGTTAAAAGCCACTCTTTCATCACCGGGATTGCTGGCCGTCCAGAATAACTGGTATCCGCATTGGAAAGCGTACGAAGGGGAGATCGAACACTCTATATTCCGCGCCGATTTTACGTTTATGGCCGTGGAACTGGACGAGGGAGAGCATGAACTTGAGTTCCGTCTTGAGAATCCCAATTATATTTACGCGCGGGCTATAACCGAAATATCGTGGCTGGTCGTGGGAATCGGGGGGATTATCGCCCTGATTCGCCGTAAAATAAAAAAACCGATCACTCAGGAATAGTCATCCGTTTATGCCGAACCGATGCGAGACAAGCACTATATTGGTAAGTTATAATTGTCTTGAATCACTCGAAAGATCGCTGGCTTCGCTGAAGAGCCAACAGGGGATCGAGCATGAGATTATCATCGTGGATAATGGATCGTCGGACGGTTCTGTCGAATACCTTCGTGGGACGGGGATAAAAACGATATTCTCGGATAGAAATCTCGGTTATGGACAAGCGATAAACCTCGGCGCCGAGGAGGCATCCGGAAAATACCTCTTCGTTTTAAACCCCGACACGGAATTCTCATCGTCTGTTCTTGCTGATCTCTACAGGTTCGCTGAAAACTCGGAGTGTTTAGGTATGATATCCCCGTTGATTTTACATCCGGATGGTGGGATTCAGGTGACCTCGAGGAAACTTCCCGGGAGAGTAGATTTTTTCCTCGGGCGCGGTTCTCCAATATATAAACTTGGAATAGCCGATGAGTCAGCGGCGGGGTATATAAGGCCTAAAGATGACAAGCCTTTGGAGGTCCCTTCGGTTTCGGCAACAGCGCTTTTTATTAATAGAGATTTATTCGACGAAATAGGCGGGTTCGATGAGCGTTTTTTTCTGTATCTCGAAGATATCGATATTTGTAAGAGAATATCGGAAAGAGATTTAAAAATCGTATTACTGCCGTCGGTTAGTGTCATCCACTCGTGGCGCGGCTCATCGAGGAAACGAAAATATTTCGCGATCTATCATCATCATCTCTCGGTCTGGAAATATTTTAAGAAACACTTTCCCAACCAGTATATTTATAATTTCGCGCTATTGACAGCGCTCGTTTTCGGATTTATTATTAGTTCATTATTGGCCGCCATCAAATTAGGGAGCAAAGAATGAGCTGGCGAATTCCAGCATATGTCTTAGTCTCGTTTCTTTCGGCATATCTGACATTTCTACTGATACCGCCTATAAAAGCGTTCTGCGAAAAACGAGGAATAACCGATAAACCGGGGCCGAGAAAAATACACTCGTATCCTATTCCGAGACTGGGGGGGGTATCTTTTGTAATAGCCTTCACTGTTTCGGTTTGGCTGGGATTCATCGCCAATTCACGACTATGGTTTGATAACTGGGTGGGAGTTACCGGGATACTACTGGGAGGCATAGTCATTTTCGTATTGGGACTTTTAGACGATCTCAAAAACCTCTCCCCGGTGATAAAATTCTCGTGGCAGATATTTGCCGCGTTAATACCGATATTATGCGGGGTCAGGATGGAATTTCTTAATATCCCGTACTACGAGGTTATTAATCTGGGTTTCTGGGGAATCCCGTTGAGTGTCCTCTGGATAGTGGCGATTACAAATACCTTTAACCTGCTCGACGGTCTTGATGGTTTAGCGTCGGGAATAGGTGCCATTTCGGCGCTTACCTTTGTTGTGCTTGGGGCGAGCTTGAATCTTCCACTGGCCTCCCTGCTGGCGGCGGGAATCTTAGGCGTATGCGTGGGGTTTATAAAATTTAATTTTTATCCCGCTCAAATATTTATGGGAGATTCGGGCGCGTTATTTATCGGATACATTTTGGGAGTGCTGTCTTTGTTATGGCCGAAAAGTTACGCTTCTCTGGTAATGTTTGTGCCGCTGCTGGCTCTGGGGCTTCCCATAATAGAGGTACTGACTACAACATTCAGGAGATTGCTTACCGGAAAAAAGATCTATGTCGCGGATAAACGTCATCTTTTCCATTATCTCCTAGAATCCGGCTTCTCGCATGCGGGCGTAGTTATATTTTTCTATATAATCAGCTTACAGTTTTCAATAATGGCGGTTGGATTCGTGTTCGGTAAGGCCAATATTATTCTTGTGTTAGAGGCTGTATTTATTATATTTATCGCCATATTTTTATCCCGTAAGCTAAAGGCGGGAGGCGGGAATGGATGAGAAATATTACCTGGATTTCGAAAAGCCGATAATCGAGCTCGATCGGCAAATCCAGCAGATAAAAGATATGGGGCCGAGCGGTGGAAGCGACGCTCTAGATAGACTACAATCCCTTGAAAAGAAACGGGATAAGGTACAATCCGACGTTTATTCCAGGCTATCCCGTTGGCAGAAAGTCCAGCTGGCTAGACATCCATTAAGACCCTATAGTCTCGATTTGATATCTTTGATTTTCGACGATTTCATGGAATTGCACGGCGATCGCTATTTCGCCGATGATAAAGCTATGGTCGGCGGGTTCGCTTATCTTGGTAAAACCCCGGTTATGGTTGTGGGACAACAAAAGGGGAGAGACGTAAAACAGAGGCAATATCGCAATTTCGGGATGAGTCATCCCGAGGGTTACCGAAAAGCCCTAAGGTTATTCAAACTTGCAGAAAAGTTCTCCAGGCCGATTGTCATATTGATCGACACGCCCGGTGCTTATCCCGGTATCGGCGCTGAGGAAAGAGGCCAGGCGGAGGCGATCGCGCGAAATATTCGGGAGATGTCGGTTGTCGAGGTCCCTATAATAATCTCCATTATCGGAGAGGGCGCGTCAGGCGGAGCCCTGGGAATAGGAGTTGGCGACGTTATCCTCATGCTTGAAAACTCATGGTATTCGGTTATTTCGCCGGAGGGGTGCTCGGCTATTCTCTGGAAACAGGCCGACGATCCCAAACAGGCGGAGCAGAACAGAATAATGGCCGCCGACGCCCTGAAACTGACTCCCGATGATTTGATGGTTTTTAATATAATTGACGATATCGTTCCAGAACCTGTCGGGGGAGCTCACCGGGATCACACTACTACCGCGGCTACGCTTAAGAAATATCTGATTGAGTCGCTAAACAATCAAATGTCCAAAGATACCGATAGATTGCTCGCCGACAGACTGGCAAAATTCAGGTCCCTGGGTGTATATAAAGAGGGTTAAGGAGGTACTATGCTTTCGGAAAAACTTCTTGAAATATTGGCCTGCCCCAAATGTAAAGGGGATCTTGTTTACGACAAGGATAATAATAAGCTTATTTGCGAATCATGCAGGCTTAAATATAATATTGAAGATGATATACCGATTATGTTAATCGAGGAAGCGGAAAAATTCTAAGTGGAGGCTTAATTGATAAAGTTATCGAGATTTTGCGAGGACGACGTTATCTCTTTCAACCTGAAAGGCGAAACCAAAGAAGAAGTAATTACCGAATTGGTCGATCTTGCGGCTAGCTCTCAAATGGTGAAAAACAAAGATGACCTCTTAAAAGCCGTCCTCGAAAGAGAAAAGCTGGTCACCACCGGAGTCGGATACCAGGTTGCCTTCCCGCACGCGAAGACCAGAGCGGTAAAGGGGATAGTTATTGCCTTTGGGCGCAAAAACGAGGGTGTTGATTTTGACGCTATGGATCGCAAACCGGTTTACCTCTTTTTTATGATCGCCGCTCCCGAGGATGCTATCGGGGCTCATTTGAATGTCATGGCGAAGCTGTCGTACCTTATGAAAAGCGAAAAAAACCGTCAGAAATTAATGAAGGCCAAGTACAAAGAGGACCTTATTGAGGTTCTGGATTCCAGCGTTTAAATGGGTATAACTCTAAGGGGGATTTATAAAAGCCCCCATTTCGCTCCGATAATGATCGTGGCCGCCATCTCGGTCGTCATGATCATTCTACCCTTAAAAACCAGGACTACGCTTTCGAGGCTGGCCGCCGAATCGCTGTTTCTTCCGTTTATAGAAACGGATCGATATCTGACCAAAATTAACGCTACATTCGAGCGGAACATAACGCTAAACAGGAAACTCGATTCTCTGGCCATAGAGGTTGCCACCCTTCACGAACATAAACGTGAAAACGTTCGTCTTCGACGGATGCTCGATTTCGATTTTGTTTTACCCTACAGTCTGATTCCCGCCGAGATTCTGGCGATATCGCCAACAAGCACTTTCAAGTCGGTTCTTATCGATGCCGGTCGAAGCAGGGGTGTGGCTAAAAACATGCCGGTGATCTCGCCTTCGGGTATAATAGGGAAGACGATAGCAACCGACAATAAAGCGTCTACGGTACAGCTATTGCTCGATCCCAGCTGCAAAGTAGCGGCCCGGATTCAACGTAGCCGCGCTATGGGTATTGTCGAATATACGGGTGGAGAATATCTGACTCTTTCCAGGGTGCCGGCGGACCAGGATGTTGTCGAGGGGGATGCCGTAATATCTTCCGGTTTGGGTGGAATATTCCCGCAGGGACTATTTGTCGGGACTGTTATTAAATCGGAGGTTCAAGAGGGCGATTTGTTTAAAAATATTATAATAAAACCGGGGGCTGATTTTTCGATAATCGAAGAAGTTTTCGTAATTGTCTCCCAAACAGGCGATTAACCATGCCTTATTTTTACTATTTCCTGGGTTGGATTATTCTGATATTTGGTCAGATTGTGATCGCTCCCAGGATATCCGTAACCGGCATATACCCCGATATGGTTCTCGCGACCGTCATCTTAATTGGACTAAAACGAGGATCGCAAAAAGGGTTGTGGTTCGGTTTTATTTTCGGCATATCGCTTGATCTCCTGGATCCGCAGAATCTCGGCTGGCTTACTCTTTTAGGATCAATTTCAGGAATGGTCGCTGGCATGGTCAGAGAAAAGATTTATGTCGAAAGCGGACTTTATCAGTCCGGTATAATAGCGGCAATTACCTTTTTGTATCGAATAGCGATATTCATTATCGATTCCCCCGGTTATTTTTATAATAATTTCGCGGACTCTTTGATTACCTCTTTGTTTATAGCCTTGTATTCCGCTCTTTTTGCGGGGATAGCGCTTATGATTTTGAAACAGAGGTTTCGACTAAGGGAGCTTTTGTAATGATTGACGGTACAGAGGGTCGGAGACTCAACCACCGCCTACTGTTGCTTCTAATCTTCGCGGCGGTGGTTTTTATATTCGCCAAACTCGCCGGCATGCAGATATTTTCGGGTACCGAATACCGCAGAGCGTCAGAACAAAACGGGGTCAGGGTCGTTCCGATCTCCGCTCCGAGAGGCGTAATAAGCGATCGAAATAACCGCATACTTGTTAAAAATCGTCCGTCGTATTCTATGTATCTTGTTCCTTATGAAGCCAAGAACATAGATTCGACCGCCGCACGGCTGGCCGAGGTATTAGGGAGAGAACCGGATGAGATAAGAAAGCAGATTCGCCTGGGCTGGCAGGGACGATTTCAACCAATCCGTCTAAAAAGAGATGTTGAATTCAATACAGTTTGTTTTATCGAGGAACACTCGCTGGAGTTTCCCGGGGTTATTTTCCAGGTCGAGCCGACCAGGCTTTATCCTGAGAGCAATTTCGGTTCTCATATCTGGGGATATATCGGGGAGGTAACCGAAGGTGATCTGGCCGGTGATGAACTGGAGGGATATTCACTCGGCGATTTTGTAGGCAAGGAAGGATTGGAGAAACAATACGAGTGGTTTTTGCGAGGCCAGGGCGGGCTAAAATATCTCGAGGTCACCGCCGGCGGCAAGATCGTGGGTGAACTTCCAGACAGAGAGAGAATTGATCCGGTAAGAGGTTCGGAATTAATAATGGAAATCGACTGGGAGCTTCAGGAGATCGCCGAACGGGAATTAGCGGCAAGGGGTTCGGGCGCCGTCGTGGGAATCGATCCCAGAAACGGAGCCGTTCGAGTTTTATGTTCTGTTCCCGATTTTGACGCCAACCTGTTTTCCGGTGTAATCTCTCCCGAGGAGTGGAAGGCCGTAATGGCCGATTCACTGCATCCCTTGTTTAACAGGAGCATAAAGGGAACCTACCCGCCCGGATCTACGATGAAGCTTTTTACGGCCGCTATGGGGCTTGAAAACGAGTTTATAACCGAGATTTCCAAATTCGAAAGTTGTGTAGGCGCCAAAAGGTTCGGAAACAGGTCGTTTAGATGTTGGAAACCTGCGGGGCACGGGAAACTGGATCTTATCGGAGCTATAATACAATCGTGCGACGTATATTTTTATCAACTCGGTGTGCTGGGGGGGGTTGATTCCTGGAGCACGACGGCAAGCGCAAATCGGTTCGGGATTAAAACCGGCATAGATCTTCCCGGAGAATTTGCCGGGTTGGTGCCGACCGCCGTATACTTTGATTCCAGATACGGGGTAAAGGGCTGGACAAAATACCTGGTTCTAAATCTGGCCATCGGGCAGGGAGAACTGCTTGTTACCCCAACGCAGATGGCTGTTCTTTTTGCCGCGCTCGGCAATGACGGTATTATATACAAACCTCGTCTGATATCGAGAATAATTTCGCCTATCGATAGCGAGATAACAATAATAGATCCCGAAATTATCGGACATCTGGATATCAGCGATAAAAATCTGGCGATATTGTTAAAAAGTATGATCGGTGTGATTGCCGATGAACACGGTACCGCCCGCCGGGTCGCTTTGGATAGCGTAACCGTGGCCGGTAAAACCGGAACAGCGCAGAATCCTCATGGAGAGGATCACGCTTGGTTTACCTGTTTCGCTCCCGCCGAATCACCCGAGCTTGCCCTCGCCGTAATTGTCGAGAATTCCGGGCATGGCGGTTCGATCGCCGCTCCGCTGGCGAAAAGAATTCTTGAAAAATATTTCGAGAAACCCGATGAGATTAGTACGATCGATCTCGAGGATAACCATGAATAAAACATTCGATATGTCCATTTTTTTACCCGCGTTTTTGTTAAGCGCGTTATCTGTCGTGCTTATTTACGCCGCGACGTTTTATTCCGCATCCCCTGTTCTTAAAATGATTTACCAGAAACAAGTAATCTGGTTTGGCCTGGGATTGGTCGTTTGCGCCATAATCTATTTTATTCCGCTAAGGTTTCACGAGGCGTTCGCCTACGTATACTACGGGTTGGCATGCGTACTTTTGGTTTTTCTATTGTTGTATTCGAAGGGATCATCGAGTAGATGGATCAGTCTCGGCTTTTTTAATGTTCAACCTGCCGAACTGGCGAAACTGGCTGTAGTATTTTCTCTGGCGCGTTTTCTTGGGTTCAGCAAGTTAAAGCTCGATGAATTTCGTTGGGTATTCGCAGTACTGGCGATAATAGCCCTCCCCGCGGGGTTGATATTAATCCAGCCCGATCTCGGCAGTTCGCTGGTGTTTTTTGCCATTTTCATAGCCCTGATAATATGGTCCGGTTTGTCACCGGGCAGAATTCTCATGGTTGTAACTCCGGTAATCGGAATCATCAGCGCTTTTCATTGGCTATCGTGGGCGATTTTCATTTTTCTTCTTCTGGTATTGATCTTTGTTACAAGGCTTCGGCTCTGGCAGGGAGTATTTTTTTTCTTAGCCAATTTAATCGGGGGTATGATTACCCCGGTGATGTGGAATAACCTCCACACTTACCAGCAGAAAAGAATTATCACGTTTCTCGATCCCGGGCAGGATCCACGTGGCGCCGGATATCAAATCATACAATCGAAAATTGCCGTCGGCGCCGGCGGATTTTTCGGACAGGGCTTCTTACAGGGCACTCAAACCAAGTTGAATTTTCTCCCGGAACGTCATACCGATTTTATTTTCTCGGTTCTTGCCGAGCAATTCGGTTTTTTCGGATCTGTTATTGTAATCGCGCTATTCTGTATAATATTCTATCGTGGTTTCGCGGTCGCGCTAAAAGCCAGAAATCAATTCTTCGGTTACGCGGCCTGCGGACTTACGGCTGTAATGGCGTTTCAAGTTTTGATTAATATAGGCATGACCATAGGTTTAACCCCCGTAACCGGTTTACCTCTACCGTTTTTAAGCTACGGCGGCTCGTCACTTTTGTTCTTCTGGGCCGCCATTGGATTATTGTTGGCAATTAACCGTGATTGGCAGGAGTATTAATGTATCCCGAACCACTGGAATTTATAGGAATATCTTTTGTTCGCTCGTATGGCCTGACGTTGGCCATCGCCTTTTTAGTCGGAATCTTCTGGGCCAGGAAAAGGGCCATAAAGGCGAATATCCCTCCCGACCATGTGCTTGATCTTTCGTTTATCGCTTTAATAGCATCGGTAGTGGGTTCGAGATTTTTCTACGTTATCTATCACCTCGAAGAATTCGCCGACAATATCCTGGATATCATAAATCCGTTCCAGGGCGATTCTGTGGGCATATCGGGGTTATCTATGATGGGAGGAGTTGTTCTGGCTCTTGTCTCCGCGTTTATTTACCTGACCGCCAAGCGGATAAAACCGTGGGCATTATTCGACGTTATGATGCCGATGTTCGCTCTGGGAATAGGCCTTGTGCGGGTCGGTTGTTTTCTCAACGGCTGTTGCTATGGTCTTCCGGCGCACGATCATTTCGGTATCGTTTTCCCGCTGGATTCCGCGGCGGGATACCACTTCCCCGATATCGCCTTAATTCCGACACAGTTATATTCGGCTTTGGCGGGCATTACCATACTGCTGATAGTACTTGGAAGCGAGAAATTTAAGAAGTTCGACGGACATTCTTTCTGGATAACAGTCGGCTTATACGGGATCTGGCGATTTATTATCGATTTCTTCCGCTATTACGAGGATTCCATGACCGTTGTTATGCTCGGTTCTGAATTCTCCAGAAACCAGGTTCTGTCTATTCTATTATTTATAGTTTCCGTCGCGGGCTATATTACGATGTATCTAAAGTACGCGAAAGGCGCCAATGCCAATGATAGAGGGAATACTGCGTAGGTCCGACTTTTTTTTAAAATCGATATACGACGATTTTAAAGAGTTCCTGTCTCCTTCGTTATGCATCGGATGTCGAAGCGAAATCAGCCGCGATAACCCCTTTTTCTGCGATAACTGCTTTAGATCTTTAAAACGAGAAAACTCCGGAACCGGACCGATATGCCCCTTCTGCGGCCGTCCCGAGGGAGTGAGCGGCTCATGTTCCTTTTGCGTCGATACAGAATCGTCGCTTCTATATTTCTGGGGTGGCTACGATAGCCTCTTAAAGGAGAGTGTCACTCTATTTAAGTTTAATGGCATGGTTGAATTGGGAAAGAGCTTAACGGAAATGGCGGCAAATAATCTTGCTTCCCGATTAGAGAGTTTACAATTTGATATGATCGTGCCCGTGCCTCTTTATAAGACGCGCCGTCGCCAACGCGGATTCAATCAATCGGAGATTATTGCCGAAATTCTCGCGAAACGTCTCGGGACCCCATTGCGACCCGATTTGCTTAAACGGGTCAGGCAAACCGCCCAGCAGGCTAAACTCGAGGAAAACCAGAGATGGAAAAACGTAGAAGCCGCTTTCGCCTTGAGAGAAATTGTCGATTTGTCGGCTAAACGGATATTGCTTGTCGATGATATCGTCACAACCGGGGCCACGATTTTCGAGGCCAGTCGTCCACTAAAAGATTCGGGGGCTTCCCATGTCACGATTTTCAGCCTGGCTTATGCATCATGAATGAAACTGGTTTTAGAATAATCGAGGAGTTACCGTCGGCCGATTTCATTTTCGATGCTTTCGGCGAGAACCTTGAAGAGTTATTCTCGAATTGCGCGAAAGCCTGCTTCTTCGCTATGACCGATTCCGACGGCGTTGAACCGTCGAGTGACTTTCACTTTGAGGTTGAGGGAGAAACCTCGGATGACCTTCTTTATAGTTTTATATCCGAGCTGATATTTTTAAAAGACTCCGAAAGCATATTTTTATCCGAATTCGATATCGAAATTGACAAAGCGGGGAAATCCTTGAAAGCGGTTGTCCGAGGAGAAAAGATCGATTATAATAAGCATGTGATCAAAACCGACGTTAAGGCGGCGACCTATCACGATCTTCACATACGCGATGATAACGGGCGTTTTATGGTCCGTATGATTCTCGATCTTTAGGAGATCTAAGATGGAAACAATTAAGATTTCGGATTACATACGGGAAATCCCCACAAGTTATAAGGAAGGTATGCGGGTACCGGCACGGATTATCGCCTCGGATAACCTCTGGAAGGGAATGGATGAGGGGGTTATAAACCAGATTACAAACGTGGCCTGTCTCCCTGGTATTGTCGGCCATGCGTGGTGCATG
>JAZGHS010000221.1:0-9671 GCA_036481315.1 Candidatus Zixiibacteriota bacterium
TATTTTTTCTTAAGCATACGGTTCCCTTTCAGGATGGCCTTTTCCATTTATTCCAGAATCGTTCCCTCGATGTGCGGAACTTGAGGAATGTCCACGTAGTAAAATTACCCGATATTCAAACCCGATAATAATTATAGACATATTTATCATTCTGTCAAGATATATATAGGATCAGGATAACCTCGGGTCGCCTAACGTCCCGGGGGGCAATCCGGACAGTAGACGGGCTCCGGGCCGCCTTTCAGATACTCAATCAGATACTGGGTGTCTTCTCCGTCAATTTCGCAATCGCCGTCGACATCCGCCGAGGCGTAAAGCCAGTTGGTTCCTCCGCATATACAGCTATCCGGCGGCGCTTCTTCTCCCTTGAGGAAGTTTACAAGGTAAACGACATCCTCACCGTTAACAAGGCCGCTGGCGTTCACGTCTCCGGGAAGATAATCGCAGGCAATATCCAATTGAGTCAGATCGTACATATACATAGAACGTCCGTGGGTGCCGGAAACCAGTTTACGGCTATCGGAATGGAGATCCATATCGAATATCGGGCAGACAGGATGATTTTCTCCAAGCACTCGCCAATAGCCGCCGTCGTCGTTTGAATAATACACCCCGAAATCGGTACCGGCGTAAAGCCTGCCCTGGTTCTCCGGGTCGGGAAGAATATCGTTTACGGGTGTATCGCCGAGATTGCCGGTTATATCGGTCCAGGATACCCCGTAATCGGTTGTTTTAAAGATGTGCGGCAGATAATCCTCAACCGAATAGCCTGATAAAGAGACATACGCCGCGGCCTGATCGAAAACGTCAGGCGTGACACGGGTACACCATCTTTCGGGGAGATTATCGGAAACAAGCTCCCAGTTATCGCCACCGTTACTGGTAACCCATATACGGCTGTCGTCCGTGCCCGCCCATATCACATTTTCATTCAGAGGCGATTGCCCTATTGTTGTGATCGTTCCGAAAACAAGATTTCCCCCGCCATCGCCGCCCGTCAAATCGGGGCTGATGGCATTCCACCAATCGCCTCCGTTAACAGTGCGATAAAGACGTTGCGCGCCAAAGAAGAGAATGTTGTTGTCATGCGGGCTCATAACAACCGGCGTCGACCAGTTTCTTCTTTCGTTCGAATCGATACCGTCCGTTATCAAGTTCCAATTTTGACCCAGATTGGTCGATTTCCCCAGATAACCATACTGGGCCTCGGCGTAAATTACGTTAGAATTAGTAAAATCGATATTGGTATAAAAGCCATCGCCGTAAAATATAACGTCCCAATCATCGGGGTCGCCGCTGATCGTACGGGGAGTACTGTTATCCTGAGTCCCTCCGTACAATCGGCCGGGATTTAACTTATCGATTGTTATGGCGTAGAACTGGGTGATGGGAAGATCGTAGAGTTTAATCCAGGAGTTTCCTTCGTTGGAGGAGATAAAAACTCCGCCGTCGTTACCCGCCACCATGTAATCGGGATTATTGGGATCCTGGAAAAGACCGTGCATATCGACATGCATAGAACCGGTTATCGTATTCCAGTTAGCCCCGCCGTCTGTGCTTCTCCACATATTCATATCGCCGAAATATACTCTCTCCCTATCAGTTGGATGAGCCCAGATTCGCCCGAAATACCATCCGAAGCTGGAAAAATCGTTGGAACCAGGGGAAACCAATCTCGATTCCCAACTATCGCCGCCATCGGTAGACCGCCAGAAGCCGCGAAGGTAACCGGGATGATTTACCATGCTGGCGTAGACATAATCTGGATCGGCGGGCGAAACGGCCAAACCGATACGGCCATTTGTGCTCGACGGGTTAAAGAGCCCATTGGAGAGAAGCTCCCAATTATCGCCCCCGTCGGTGGAACGCCAAATTCCTGTATTAAGACCGCCTACATTACGTCGACGCGGGCCTCTGATGCGTTGCCACATAGCCGCGAAAATTACATCCGGATTTTGCGGGTTAATCGCGATATCGGCAGCTCCGGTAGAATCGCTGACGAACAATACCTGTTCCCACGACTGGCCGCCGTCCAGACTGCGATAAACGCCTCGTTCCGGGTTAGTCCCGAAAAGAGACCCCATCGCGGCCACGAATATCCGTTGATTGTTGGATGGATCGATAACGATCCGCCCTATATGACGTGAATCGGGCAGGCCCATAAAATCCCACGATTCGCCGCCGTCGGTGGTTTTATAGATTCCTGTTCCGGCGTACGAATCGCCGCTTGAGTTCGATTCGCCGGTTCCGAGATAAAGGGTGTTTTCGTCAAAAGGATCGATCTCGATATCTCCTACCGAAAGCGACGGGACAGCGTCGGACACAGGCGACCAGGTCTGCCCGGTGTTGGTTGATTTTAATACGCCTCCCAGCGCCGCCCCGGCGTAGATAATATCCGGGGAATCGGGATGAACGGCGATATCGGTTATCCTGCCTCCGACATTAGTAGGCCCTGCTTCTATCCATATGCCGATCTCCTGCGCGGTATTTTGACGATGCTCCATTGCAGTATCCAATGCCCGTTTGTATGCCGGGTACGGGATATTATCATGCGGCCAGGCGCGCTGGATTGTGAACCATTCTGACGGTTTCTTGCTGGGGTCGTCGCCGCGTTTAGCCATTTTGTAATCATGAAACTGGTCGCGGGTGATCATGTTGGTATCGGCCGATATCAGATAGCCGATGGCAACTGCCGCCGCGATCCCGGTTATGGTTAGTAAACGGTATTTCACATCAAATCCTTTTCTAATGTTATCGGACTAGTTTCTCCGCTCTGATAATGAAAATAGCGAAATATGCGTGGTTTGGCAAGGGATACGGTGATTAATCGATACCATCAAATGATTTTACTCAGGATTCATCCGTTGGAATCGTTCGAAACTTATAAAAAAAAGGGAGCCAAATGCGGCTCCCTCGAAGAAACTCTTTGTGATTCTTATTTTAACAGCGACATCTTCCGGGTCTCGGTTGATCCATCAGCTGTGATTCTATAGAAATAGACTCCAGTCGATTGCTTTGAAGCGTCCCAGGTGACCATATGGTTTCCGGCCGAACGATGACCGTCTGCCAACGTCTGAACTTTCTTACCGAGAACATCGAATACCTCGACTGTAACATCCGCCCCGTTTTCCAGGCTGAACTCGATCGACGTGGAAGCGTTGAAGGGATTGGGATAATTCTGAGCCAGCAAGAACGACTCCGGTACCAAATCCTCGACCGGATCATTGATGTCTGTGGTCGGAGTACCCTGACCGCCGTATGCGCCCAGATCGCTTCTCTCGGTGCCGAGACCGGCATCACAATTGAGATAGTTATCGAAAATCGACGAATCTCCAGCGTCGATGGCGGGAGAATCATAAGAATCGCCGCACATGGTCGACATCAGATGAAAATCGCCGTTTTCGTTATCCCTGAACATAGGATCGATATCGATATTGCCCTGACCCTGCCATCCGCCTTGGATATCGGAAAAGTAAACCGCGACGTATGAATTCTCAGTCCAGATCTCGTTGCCTGTGGAATCCTGGTTGAAATACAGGATCGAATTGATGAACGTGGGATTCGAGTTTTGGCTGTAGACCGCTCCGCCGAAATCGCCGGCGCTGTTAAAAGAGACGGTGTTGTTGATAAATGTCGAGTTCGAGTTATAAAGAAATATCCCGCCGCCGTCGTTGCCCTGGGCCTGGTTGTAGGCAATCACGTTGTTTTCCACCATAGGGCTGGCGCCGGTGATATAAAGACCTCCGCCGAAAGTCTCGGTTTGCGGTTCGGAATCGACGACGTTATCGAAAATATGATTATCGGATATCAGGCCGCTCGACTCGCCGCTGTAGTAGATCGCTCCGCCATAGCCGCGTCTTACAAAGAAATTGCCGACGGGATTAACAGAATTCGAGGTAATGCTGTTGAAAGTAATCTCCGGATTGGAATTACCGTACACCGCGATACCTCCTCCGGCCGCGCTGCCATAATATCCGGCCAGGTTATTCTCAATAATATTGCCGGTAACTACCGGGGACGAATTATCTATATATATCCCGCCGCCGTAATCGGCCGAATAGTTGTTTCTGATAACATTATTCTCAATCAGCGCGCTGGAATTATTGAGAATCTCAATACCGCCGCCGCCTATACTGCCCGTAGGAGCTTCGTTATCTTCGATCAGGCTATTGCGAACCGTGATACCCGAATTATTCAGATGGATACCTGAAGTCAGGGCGTCGGCGATATGAACATACTCCAGTATAGAAGAGCTCGAAGCATTAATAAAGTCGAGACCGAGAGTACGGTCGCCATCATTAAATGGGACAAATCTAATATAATCCGATTCGGTCCCGACGGCATGTAATACGGCGTTATCCTTGATCTCGAAGGCGAAATAATCGAGGAAAAAGACATTTACGCCGGGTTCGATTGTCAACATTTCGCCGGACGGAACATTGACAGCACCGGTAACAATGATAGAATCGGCCTCCCAGGTACCCGTTACCTCGCCGGATACGAAAGATACGCTGGCCAATGCGGCCGACGATACTGCAATTACGATGATCGCTGTCATCGCTCCGGTAAGCTTTTGCATGATTCTCATTTTCAACTTCTCCTTTTGTTTCGCTGTCCGAACCCGGTTGCCTGATCGTTGGTTTTGGTTATGACATTCATTGTCATTCGCATAACCCATAAACGTATTTCGTGAGGTCTTTGTTTCATGTTTTTCGATTTTATTACCAGCATTTTCATTTTCGAAGTTATCTGCTTATCTTTACGCGCGTTAAGAGAGTAGCTTTTTTGTCTAAAAGATATTTTCGCTCGTTTTATCGCATTATTATTGACAAAGCTGCCGGATTTTGACAAATTTAAGATATCTATACAGCAACGGTCGAGCGGTTTTAATCGGCCTCGGATACATGGAACGATTACGGTTCTTATTATAAGAAACTGGCAATATCAGAGTTAATTTGATAAAGGAGGATTTATGCCGGTAAAAAAACTGCGGGAGTTTTTAGACACCAACAAAATCAAATATGTCGCCATCGGCCACTCCCCCGCTTTCACCGCACAGCAGATAGCGGCGTCGGCGCATATACCTGGCAAGGAACTGGCCAAGACGGTGATGATCAAGATCGACGGCAAGATGGCGATGGCCGTACTGCCCGCGTCGTACAAGGTCGATTTCGATATGCTCAAGGATGTTATCGGAACAGACAATATCGAGCTGGCCACCGAACGGGAATTCAAAGACCTCTTCTCCGAATGCGAGATCGGGGCCATGCCGCCATTCGGCAATCTCTACGGTATGGACGTCTATGTGGCGGAGAGTTTATCCGACGATGACGAGATCGCGTTTAACGCCGGCTCGCACACCGAGCTTATCAAAATGGCATACGAAGATTTCGAGAAACTGGTCAAGCCGAGAGTATTAGCGTTTTCGTCGCTATAAAAGGTGTCGGGCCGGATGACCCGACACCAACAAATTCAAATCCGATTTACCCAACGAACTTCTTGAAACGCTCGTTGATCCGTCCCCAATGCAGGTTGTTAATGAAATTATCGATATAGGCCGCCCTGCCGGGACCGTCCTTGTGATAGTAAGCGTGCTCGAAAACGTCGCAGGAGATAAGCGGAATCCCACCCCACATGGCGCCGTGATGATGATGATCGACGAGGGAATTTATCAAACGTCCGCTGTAGAGCTTATCGAATACCAGAACTCCCCAGCCAGAAAGCTTGGCCGCGAACGCTGTCGCCTTGAAATCCGCTTTCCAGACGTCAAAACTACCGAATTCCTTTTCGATAGCCGCTAGTACCTCCGGGCCTTTCGACGGATCACCGTCGCCGCCGAGGACTTCCCAGTAAACGTCATGTAAAAGCGCGCCGGCATGATTCCAGTTACGCTGACGTTTCAACTCGCCGAACTCGGAGTAGTTGCCGTTAGCGTCTGCCGGATCGGCCTTCTGTAATCCCGCCTCTATCGTATTGAGCGCGGCCACATAACCTTTATGATGTTTGTTGTAATGCCAGTCCGATGTTTCCGGCGAGACGACATCCTTTAACAGATCCTTCGCTTCATCGTTGGTGTATGGTCTCTTGTTGAATTTCCATTCGTAAGGCATTTTTATTCCCCCTTAACCTTTAAAGATTCAAAACTTCAGCCGTTATATTGATAATGAATAATATAATCAATATCGAATTAATATTCAACCCTAAAGTTTGCGAAATGATTTTATTTTTTTCGGCCTGAGCTACTCAGTCATTCGCCGAATGAAGGATGTCTTTTCGGCGATTATCTCTTCTGAAACGCAATGCCGGGAGAGCACGAGGGACGTTACCCGAGCCGCTGATTCCCTCTCCGAAGGAACGACCGCCTGCGCACCTGCTTTCGTCAACGGTTCTATATCGAGAAGATACCCTGTTCTGACCACTATATGAACATCAGACGAAATCTCCCGCGCGGCAATTATCGCCCTTTCCAAGGCAGTGGGATCATTTATGACCAGAATCAATTCCGCCGCCGAGGTGATCTCGAGTTTTCTCAAAACTTCTGAGCTGGAAACGTCGCCGAAGAAGGCCGGATGCCCCAAAGCCGCCGCCTTTTGTACGTTTTCGGGATTTATATCGACGATCAGATAGCGTATTCCGCATTCCTTCAGAGCCGTGGCCAACGTGAGGCCGGCGAAACCGAATCCGCCTATAATTATATGACCGCTCAGTTCCGTTTCAAGAGAATCGGCATCCTCCACCGACGATACATCCATCATTCGGGTAAGAACTCTAATCCTTCCAACGCCGGCGGCCAAGCGCGGTCCGATCGCGATAGCAAAGGGGGTCAAAAGCATAGAGCACACAGCCGCAGCCATTATGTAGCTCTCCTCAATTTCAGGTATAAGGTCGAATTGGCGCGCCGTGACCGAAAGCACGAAAGCGAACTCCCCCATCTGGGCCAGTGAAACGGCCGCGAGAATCGAGACCCTTCCCGGCAATCGCATTATAAGACCGGTTACAAAGACTATAACGAATTTCCCCATCATTATCGCCGCCAGCAGGATAAATAGCAAAGCGAGATTATCAACAACGATGGAAACATCCAGAAGCATACCGATGGAGATGAAAAATATACTGGCGAAAACCTCTTTGAAGGGGATCATATCGTTTAGAGCCTGATGTCGATATTCGCTACCGGCCACAACCAGCCCGGCCAGAAACGCTCCTATGGCAAGGGAAACCCCAGCCGTGGAAATAGCCCAGGCGGTTCCCATAGAAATAATCAAAACCGCGAGAATAAATAAATGGCGTTGTCTTAGATCGGCGACTGCCCTTAAAATCCGAGGTACCGCCAGATATGCCGCTCCTATTACAAGTAGAATAATAGCGATCGCCCGGCCCATAAGCGAAAAAAGCTTACCCGCAGGAACCTCGCCTGCGCCCAGTATCGGAACAACAAGTATCATCGGAATTACCATAAAGTCCTGAAACAGCAGGATGCCCAAAGTAAGCCGTCCATGCGGCGCGTCTATCTCTCCCCTACCTTCGAGGCCTTTAAGCACTACAGCGGTGCTGGAAAGAGAAACCAAAAATCCGATGAAGATCGAAAACGCCGGTTCGTAACCGAGAAAAGTAGCTACCAGATAGGCGATCATGATAGTCGAACACACCTGCAAAACCCCTCCGAGAACCGCCAGTTTCCAGAGACGTTTCATCTTAGCCAGGGAAAGTTCGAGGCCTATTCCGAAGAGCAACAAGGCCACCCCTATTTCTGCCAGGTGTTGAATTTCGCGGGGATCCTTTACCAGGCTAAGCCCATGAGGCCCCACTAGTATACCGGCCAGGATAAATCCAGCTATGGACGGTATCCTCAGCTTCTGAAGCACCGCTACCACTACCAAGGCGGCGCTCAGTATGATAAGGAGATCTCTTAAGTATACAGAGCTTTCCATCTTCGACAATGTCTTCCGCGTCGCTACCGGCAAACGCAAGGTGAAACATACCATAGCGGGCGGCTTACGTTTATCCCTCCTCTGATTCGTATTGAATCATCGAATATACTTGATAGTTTTTCAACAGGTCGCCGCCTCTCAGAAAGGTCAACTCAATTATCACCACGATCTCCACGATCTCCCCCCTGAGACGCTCCACCAGTTTCGCGGTGGCCGCCAAGGTCCCCCCTGTCGCCAGGAGATCATCGATAATAAGCACCTTTTCCCCCGGCTTGATAGAATCTGTATGAATCTGCAATGTCGCCTTACCGTATTCGAGATCGTACGATTCCTCGACCGTATCAGCCGGTAATTTCCCCGGTTTTCGGGCGATAACGAAACCGCATTCGAGGCGATCGGCCAGCGCCCCGCCGAAAATGAAGCCTCTCGACTCAATCCCGACTACTCGGTCTATCCCCTTATCGCGATATCGCCCGTGAAGATGATCGATAACATGCCTGAAAGCGTCGGAGTCATTGATAAGGGTGGTAATATCCCGAAACATGATCCCCTTAATAGGGAAATCGGGGACGTTTCTAATCTTGCTTTTCAAATCCTCTGTTTTCAAAATGTAATCCTGAAATCGCTGTATTTGCCCGTGTGTTCCATCCATTCCACTTTTACTCCTGTTACCCGGCCGCCTTGAGGGCCGATCCTGACTTCATCGAGAAAACCTATTAAAGCTCCCTCATTACCCTCGGCGTATGATTCCACCGTACCGTCGTAGAGGTTTTTCACCCACCCTGTAAGCCTAAAATTGTCGGCGGCGCGTTCCACAAACCAGCGAAATCCGACCCCTTGAACTACGCCGCTGACTAACAAATGTAATCCTCTAAGTTGACCGGTCATCTGTCAGTCTTCCAACGCCTTAGTCACGGCTTCCTTTGGGCTGCCGCAACGGATAACTCCATCGATATCCCAGGTTCCGAGCCCGTAAACCGGCTTGCCCGATTGCAGGGCGAACGCTATCTCAGACAGTGTTCCATATTTTCCCGAGACCGCTATCAACGCTTTTGCCGTATTTGTGATTATCAAGTTTCTACTATGACCCAAGCCGGTGGCTACGGGGATATCGACATACGGGTTGGCGTCATTTATTTGCAGGCCGGGGAGTATACCGATAGTATTGCCACCCGCTTCTTTCGCCCCTTTACACGCGGCCTCCATGACTCCGGTCAGGCCACCGCAAATGAGCGCGGCACCGCTTTCGGCAATTAGTTTTCCCACCTGGTACGCGGTATCGTAGGCGGCCTGATCAACGCTCGAGCCGCCGATCACCCCAATGATCTTTTTCATACATAGTGATTTAGTATTCGGCAATCGGTTTGTCAAGAACGTTGGAATAATTGGCTTATTGACTTCTAAGATAAAATGGTTTCTCCCTCTATTCACCGGCAATCGATAATTCATAAACGGGATCAGCGGGGTCTCAGACACCGCGAATAGCGTACTTGTTTTCAATGTAACCACTTTTATATCAAGGCATTAAAGAATGGCAAAAACAGTCCGATTATATGAATACCAACAGCGTTTTTTATATGGATAGTTACCAAGTGGGGAATAATACGGGCGTCAAAAAATCGCTCGAAAACTTTTCAGGAGGAAATAATGCGCCTATTCGGAAAAAACAAGATAAACATAGTTATCTGTCTTGTATTTTCGATATCATTTTTGCTGATTTCGGGATGCACAGAAAGGGCT
>JAZGHS010000222.1:0-15197 GCA_036481315.1 Candidatus Zixiibacteriota bacterium
GCCGGAACCCTGAGCTACCGAATCGGAGATATCATTGATACCGGACGCACAACCGGATACATATACTCCCTCCCTGGTCGTATGCAGAGGAGAACTGTAAGTATGATCGATTTTGAAAAAGCGGTTCTCGTCGAGTTCTATACCCAGAACCTCGGCCATTCTTTCGTTCGATTCCGACGCCACTGCCCCGGCCGAAAGCACAGCCATTTCAGCCCTGTATTTAATAACCTCTCCGGTTTCGCCGTTTTCGACGGATATAATCAAATCCTTGGTCTCGGGATCCTCCATTATTTTCGACGGCCTCCCTCGGATATACTTCAACTCCTCCATCTCCAGGGAACGTTGATAGAACTCCTCGAAACCACGTCCCGACGCTCTCATGTCGATATAAAAAACGGCCAATTCCTCTATATCGGGCGCGTGCTGTTTAACCAGCATGCAATCCTTTACCGTATTCATACAGCAGAACCGCGAACAGTACTTGCATCCCGCTTCGCCACCCTCGCCTCTGGAGCCGACACATTGAATAAAAGCGATATTTTTCGGGACCTTATGATCCGATGGTCTGATTATATGTCCGTGAACCGGCCCCGACGCGTTCAGTACTCGCTCGAGTTCCATATTCGTCAAAACATTGTCATACATTCCATAACCATAACTGGCAATTGCCTCGGCGTTGTAAACGTCAAAACCGGTAGCCACAACTACCGCCCCAATATCGAGATTCACCATTTCTCCCGGATCGTCGAAATTGATAGCGTTGCGATCACAACTTCGTACACAGTTATTACAAACGAGGAAATCATCGTTTAAGCAATTCGGCCTGTCGATAATGTAAGTATTGGGGACCGCCTGCGCGAAAGGCGTGTAGATCGCCTTACGTCCTCCCATTCCCACATCGAACTCGTTGGGCACAACCACGGGGCAGTCGGTCACGCATTGCCCGCATCCTGTGCATAAATCCTCGCTGACATAACGAGGATATCTTTTTATACTCGCCTTAAAATTCCCGGCTCTGCCCCGAAGCTCCGTGAGTTCGGAGTTAGTCATTAGTTCGATGTTTTGATGCCGACCGGCATCCAGCATTCTAGGACCGAGTATTCATATAGAGCAGTCCATGGTCGGGAAGATCTTATCCAATTGAGCCATCCTCCCGCCGAGAGACGGTGATTTTTCAACGAGATAAACCTTTACTCCGGTGGAAGCGAGATCCAGCGCGGCCTGAATGCCGGATATACCTCCCCCTATGACCAGAACGCCTTTTTCTTTGCCCTTTTGGGACATCACGCAATCCTCGCAGTAAGTTGTAGCGTCGGGTAAAACTCCTCTATGCCACTGCCTCTTCCTTATTTATCAACTGTAGGCCGTATTCGTAACCTCTATCGAATGCCTTGAGATTCAACTCCTCGGTGCCGCCCGGGACAGAATTCTCAACCGCCTGACGTAAAGCGTCTTTAGGCAGGATACCGGTGACCGCTCCGAAGAACCCGAGCATCACTATATTCAATACGATTTTCCGGCCAAGATCCTCGGCAAACCTGGTAGCCGGTATGCCGAATAATCGAGCATTCGAACCGTGCTTCGCGGGTTTTACCAGATCCTTCTCATAGCAAATGACGCAATCATCGGTTATCTTATCCTTATGTATATTGTAGCCGTCCTGCGACATGGCCAGCATGTATTTCGGGATCGTTACGTAAGGATACAAAACTCTGTCATCGGATACCACTACCTGTGCGCTACAGGCGCTTCCTCGAGCCTCGGGACCGAAGCTTTGAGTCAGGGTACCGTGTTGTTCGTTGTATAACGACGCCGCCTTGCCGATAATATATCCACAAAGGATTACTCCCTGTCCTCCGAATCCTGTAATCCTGATCTCACTTGTCGCCATTTACGCCTCCGTAAGGACTGTATTTATCGCCGAACGCTTTCTTGTTACCCTCGTTTAAGCATTCCAGGTAGGTTGGCTTTTCAATATCAACAAACTTCCCGACTATAATCTTCGATTGAAAATCGATATCGGCCTCCCTCGGATCGATGCCATGCTTGATAACGCTGTTGTCGTGATAAAACTTCAACAGATCGAGGCCGCTGCCAAGTCTGTTCAAACGCGCGTAAAGAGTGGAGCAAGGAGCGATTACCTCCACAAACGAAAACCCCGGCTTGGCTATCGCCTCTTTTATCGCCGCGGTCAAGCGACGAACATGCAATGAGGTCCAGCGCGCTACATAAGTCGCCCCGGATGACGCAGCCAGCAGAGGCAGATTGAACGGATGCTCATAATTGCCGTAGGGCGATGTTGACGATCGAGCGGTGAGAGGCGTGGTAGGCGCTACCTGGCCGCCGGTCATGGCGTAAATGAAATTATTCACGCAGATAACGGTAATATTGGCGTTACGACGCGCCGTATGGATAAAATGATTGCCCCCGATCGATATCAAATCCCCGTCACCGGAGAATACTATCGTTTTCATATCCGGCCGGGCAATGTGAAAACCGAGAGCGTAAGGCATAGCTCTTCCATGTGTCGTGTGAAACGAATCCACTTTCATATAACCCGCCACACGCCCCGTACAGCCGATACCCGATATAACAGCGACTTTATTCAAATCAAGTTTGAGTTGATCTAAAGCGGTAGCCATGGCGGTAACCGTGGTGCCCAGCCCGCAAGTCGAGCACCAGATGTGGGGGATTCGATCCATCCGAAGAAGATCCTCCATCGGATGTCGATCTTCGGCAACTTTGGTTTCTTCTACTGGTTTTGTGCTCATTTTGCTGCTTCCTTTATGATATTGTAGATATCCTCGGGTTTATGCACGGTTCCACCGGTACTACCCACAAGATAGGTCTTGCATTTTCCAGCGGCAATCCTGTCCATCTCATAATAGACCTGGCCGAGATTCATCTCTACCATAACCAAGGCTTTGACTTTTTCCGCCAGTTCGCGTACCCGTTTTTCGGGGAACGGCCAGACTGTGACCATCTTAATCTGACCGACCTTGAGACCTTCTTTTTGAGCCTTGGTAATTGCCGGCTGCATAACCCGCGACGATATACCATAAGCCATCACAACTATATCCGCTCCGTCGACATCCCGCTCCTCAAGCCAGATAATGTCATCGACATTATCCATCACCTTTGCCATCAAATGATCGACATTTATCTTGTGGGCGTCGGCGGTGATTACCGGATATCCCTTATGGTCGTGAGTTAACCCGGTAACATGGAATTTATACCCCTCCCCCACAGGCAGCATCGGCGGCTGACCGTTGCCGTTCGTCTCAAACGGCCACGCTTCGCCCGGCTTTTTTTTGGTATAATTGCGCTCGATCAGATCGATCTCATCTGCCGGGGGTATAACCACTTTTTCGGTCATATGCCCCACACACTCATCGGTCATAATCAGGATAGGCATCCGATACTTTTCCGAGAGGTTGAACGCGTGAACGGCTAACTCGAAAGATTCCTGCGGAGAATCCGGAGCAAGGGCGATAACCTCGTAATCGCCATGAGAACCCCATCGCGCCTGCATCATGTCAGCCTGTCCCGGCAGAGTGGGCAATCCGGTCGATGGTCCGCCGCGTTGCACGTTGACCAACACGCATGGGGTCTCGGTCATAATACCAAGCCCGAAATTCTCCATCATCAGCGAGAATCCCGGTCCCGACGTACAGCTCATCGTTTTGGCGCCGCCCCATGACGCTCCGAGGATGGCCGCCATGCTGGCAAGTTCATCCTCCATCTGAATGAATACCCCGTTTAGCATAGGGATACGTTTGGCAAACCTCTCGGCGATCTCCGTGGAGGGCGTTATGGGATAACCTCCGAAAAACTTACACCCCGCCGCGATAGCGCCCTCGGCACAGGCATGATTACCGTCGAGATAATGCGCCCCGGTTAATACATTCGCTTTATCAGCTTTCATTATACCGCCTCCTTTTGCTCATCCTCGACACGAAGGCAAAAGATGGCGAAATCGGGGCAGAGCATCTCGCAAAGATCGCAGTTTACACAATCCTCGGGTTTGACCGCCACAGGCGGATGATATCCTTTCGAGTTATATTCATCAGCAAGCTCAAGCACGCCCTTGGGACAGTATTCCACGCAGAAACCGCACCCCTTGCATCGTTCCTTTATTATATGAAGTTCCCCGCGGGGGATCTTCAATCTGTCAACATCCAAGGGGGTTCTCCAATATTTCATAGAAGTCCTCGCGTTCTGAAATCAGTTAAATTTATATATAATATCGGCGCATTTGTGAAATGTTTCTCAAATGCCTGAAAATATTTTATCGCATACGGCAATACTAAGTTAGCAAAGAACAAACATCCCGCCTAACCAGATACGAAGTTGTCGATCAACGATGTTATTTTGTTTTAAAAACCAAACCCTGTCGATATGGCCCGTTGCGTAGGATCATATCCTTTCCGTAGTGTAATAATTTTGGCATTAAATGTCCACGAAAAACTAATAAAATCTTCTAAGAAATATGGATCTATTGAGCTTGTATTGCTCTAAATTAATCTCTCCCCCGCCACGATTATTGTTGGACGTGGATACCCTGATATTTATATTGGAGATAGGATATTCTTCTGAGAACTTCAGCAAATCAATAAACAGGTTGGGTAGGATGGCCTTTCGATATAGCATAAGATTAGGAGGCGCCGGGGGCCAGGGACTGATTCAGGCCGCCCGTATTATAGCCGAGGCCGCCGCCATCTACGATAATAAAAACGCCGCGGAAAGTTGTTCCTACGGACCCGAAGCCCGAAGTAGCGCCAGTAAAGCGGAGATAATAATTTCCGATGAGATTATCGATTACCCAAAGGCGGATACTATCGACTTTTTGATGGCGCTGACTCAACAGGCATACGATAAGTATATTGGAGACTTGCTGCCCGACGGGGTCGTTGTAATCGATTCGCGCGTACAACCGTCCGATCAGGCCGGCTCAAAAAAAATCTACTCGGCTCCCCTGATCAAAATAGCCGAGGAAAAATGCGGTAAGCAAACAATGGTGGATATCGTCGCGCTCGGTTTTTTCGCCGGAGTCAATGGCATAGTCAATAGAGATTCAATTAGAAAAGCGATCCTCGCCCGAATCCCCAGAAATTCCGAGGACGATTTCATGTGCGCCTATGACGCTGGCCTGGAAGCGTCGTTGACCGTTTCCGGTAAAAAATGAAGCCTGCGGGATATCAATAGGGGATTCCTCTATAAAATTATGGATTCGCTTATACGTTCATTCCCCGCTTGACTTTGGTTGTATAAGGATAATAAAACCCTCCAGATGAAAGATCCGCTTACAAGATTGATCGAAAAATCCTCCGCTCTGGGGAATTACAACAGAAAATACATCCATATCATCTCCTCTAACGTTGATAAGCTAAACTCCTCGCTGGAACAAAACGGTTTGCGCGACAGAGTGCATCTGTGGAATTATTCCAGGGAAATCCCTGGCGAAATGGATACCGTGCTTCAGACGGCATCCTCATTGGAGGAAAAGCTCGATTTTGTCGGATGCTATTTCGCCCTGCAATTTCTCAATATGAACATACACACCATAGATATCGTAAAGCTGGAATTCGGTAACGCTCCCCGGCAATGGAACATCGGAAGAAGACTCATGTTCGAGGCAGGACGGATGTTTCGCTATCTCACCAAATCCTACATGGAGCGTTTGCTCGAAATCTTCCTCGATGGCGGTAAAACTCCGAACTTTGTCATGCTGGGAGTGGGAACAAGAGCGGATCAGGACGATATCGATCTGGGTATTATACACCGCGAAACGGGCGAATCGGAAATTCTAAATAAAGCTATAGCTCGACTTTCCACTGAAATGCTCAAAAAAGCCAGCCGGTTGCATTTTCACCTCTCGGAGCATGTCGGTCAGTACAGCTTTGCGGCGACTATCGAGGATTATGAGGAAATTCTGGAGAAGGGGATGTACGATTTCGTTATTGTCAACGAAATGCTCGGCGCCGCGGTTATTCTCGGTGACGATTCTCTATTCGAGGATTTCAAAGCGAGAGTCACCGACCGGTTCTATTACCAACAGGTAAAAGGCGATAATCGTTACCATGAGGCATATCTACGGGGGATACTCGGCGAGGTAAATTCACTCTTGACCAGACCAAAATCCGATGAGGTAATCTGCCCTAAAGACGACGGACTTCGGCCAATTAAAAGCCTCCTTTCGGCTTTGAAACTCGTAAATGGGATACGAAGGGAAAATGCCTGGAACATTATCGACGATTTAAAATCCAAGAATCCCGAACGGGAACGTCAATACACAGATCTGGAGCAAACTTTGAGTTTCCTCGAACTCTTCCGTCACCTTTATCAAATCATGGTTGTTCAGGACGAGGAAATCTCTCTGGATCAATCGGGAATCGGGCTAATGATCGCCGGAATAGCCGAGATGGTAGGTTTCGAGAAGAAAGGCGTCGTATCGGCAAAAGATTTCCTTTTAGTCAATTACTTCGAGTTTCTGGATAAAAGCACCGCCGCAATCGAAATCTTATCAGGCGATTTGAGGAAACACCTGCATAATATTAGCGTGTTCAGGCCGATTTTCGCGTTGGATAGCAAATTGAAGGTCGGTTACGACGGCAATCTCGCCTTGGATTTCATCAAACAAACCAGGTTTTTTAAGGGGATAATATACTGGGACGATTTTTTGGAAGAACTGGGTGCCGAGGAAGACCTTTTTTATAACGAGTTTGTTAATAGTTTCCTTGAACTCCCCGACAAAATGCGTTCGGTGGTTTCGCAAGCGTATATTTCCGGTACCGTCAACGATATCAATCCATCGTTGAAGTTTCTAAATGTCATGGGCAAAAAAGCGACAACCGATAAGGGCAAAGAGGTCTTTGAATTATTGAGTTCGAAATTTATCGATGTTCTGGAGAAACTCCCCGGGCCGTCGGATGCTCTCGCTCGCGCCGTTCATGTTCATCCGGATCTGTTGAATAACTTCATGGCCAAACTAGACTGGGAAT
This sequence comes from Candidatus Zixiibacteriota bacterium, assembly GCA_036481315.1. Taxonomy (GTDB): domain Bacteria; phylum Zixibacteria; class MSB-5A5; order UBA10806; family UBA10806; genus JAZGHS01. The sequence goes on from JAZGHS010000222.1 coordinate 7,002, forward strand.
CGGTAAACAGGCTTTCCCAACTCTCGACGAAACAACCGTCATTACCGGAACTGGTGCAATACCACGCCCAGCTTCAAACCCTTTGCGAAATTCATTGTAATAGCAGCCAATTTTTCAAGAGGCATTTTCTACCCATTCTCGAAAAATATCCTACATATATTAAGAATCTGCACAGAAACGATAAACTCAAGGAGATAACCAACAGCTTCTATAGCGATTTAAGTACACCGGCAACGATCGGGGAGCGTATCGATTTACTGGGCGATTATTATGACCTGGAATTTGTCAGGGTGAGCCTCATGGCAATGTCCGGGGCTCCCTGCGAACTCACCGATCTCGAATTTACTGAATTCTGTGATAATTACACCTTATTGCTCTATGATTTATGCCAGAAGGAGATTCATCTTTCGCTGGGGTATTCCACTCATACCCGCGATCTTTTCGCCATTTACACTACCGGAGGCCATGCCCGGGAACAGGGTTTCGACGACGATTATGATATGATAGTCATACTGGATTCCGATGATAGAGAACAGATCGAATATTGTACTAAAATCGTAGGCAGGATGAACTCCGAAATCCTCAAACGTGGTATTCTTCCCCACCATCGTTTCACCGATCATTTCAACAGTTACATCCTCAGTCTCGGACAATTGGAAGACCTCCTCGGAAAAAACAGAGAGGATACGTTTATAGACCAGGCCCAGATACTGGCCTCGAGGATGTTGGTCGGAACCGGGAAACTGGAAATCAAACTCTATAGGGAAATTATCGAACCCCTGGTTTTTTCAAAAGGGGATAAATTTATAAGTGAGTTGAAAAATGAAATGAAATCCCGTCATGAAACAATGGATAACGAACATTGTTATGATATTAAAGAATGCCGCGGCGGTTTGAGGGATATAGAAATGCTTCTCCTGATTTATGAGGTCAAATACAGGATACGTGAGCCCCTTTCGAGAAAATTCCTGCGAAAATTAGGCGAACTCGAATCCGATCACAAACAGGAATTCAAAGCGATAGAGGAACATCTGAATTTCATGAAAAATCTAAGGGATCTTTACCGTTTGAAAGTCGCCGCCCATAATGTAATCGATCCCAAATATCTTGCGTCCGTCGCGGAGAGTATGGGCTATGGCAACGAGGACGATGCCGGCGAACGATTATTTAAGGACTTCAAATCACGCTCGCTGAACGGTTCATCGATTATAGAAAAACTGATTGAAAGTATATAAAAATCGTATGCCTACGTAATCGCTTCGGCCTTATCTAATATTCCGTCGACCTTTATTTTGTGCAGATGCAAACCGACATCCTGTCGGCTCAAGCCCTGCGCGAGGCCCAATAGCTGGAAATAATAAATAACCGGTAGCTTGAGATTCTTTTTATATTTCCGGTTCAAAAGGATCTGACGAACGTCGAACTGATCGAAACATGTGGGGCAGATCAATCCCATCGCTTCGGCACCCGCCTCTTGAATCGATTCGAGAATATCCAGAACCATCCGGTCGGGCATGGTATCCGACATGCAGGCTTTCCCGCAACATAGTAGCGTCCTCTCATGATGCACCGGCTCCGCCCCGATAGCCTCCAAAAGTTTTTCGAGTATCGTGGGACGATCAGGATCGTCCACCTGCATAACCCGCGACGGTTTCAAGAGATGACATCCGTAATGAACCGCGACCTTCAAACCCTCCAGCGGGTATTTGACAGTTTCGGTCACCCTGGCCATCCCGAAATCGTCACGAAGTACCGTTACAGCGTGCCTGACATTGATCGAACCTTTGAATTCACGGTTGATTTTATTCAGACGTTTATTGATCTCGTTTCTCAATCCCTCGTCCTCTTTCAAGGCCAGATTCACCTCTGAAAGAGTAGCCGTGCATCCTGAACAGGTCGTGACTATATCGTGTCCGAGATCCTCCGCAAGGGAGATGTTCCGCGCCGCGACCGTATACCAATCTATCTTATCCTTGGCCTGAAAATATATCGGATCGGGGCAGCAGGTGAAACCATCTATATCTACAAGCTCCATCCCTATTTTGGATACGGTCTTCCTCACCGATGACTCGAATTGAGGATACTTGGTGCTCAACATACAACCGAAAAAGGGGATATACTTCATATTAATCGTCCTCGAGAATCTTTCTGATATCGTCCACCGGATACTCTTTCAATGGCGCCAGGCCGAGTTCTTCCCTGCGCCGCTCCACAAGCGATGATATTTTGGTCGTGATACCCGATTGAAGCACCGAATCGTATATCTTGCTTATCACCTCGGGCGCTTTACCCTCCTGGATAGAGAGATTTTTCATCGCTATTATAACATCGATAGGACGTACATCCTGCGGGCATCGCTCCGAACAGGTATAGCAGTTGGTACATTCCCATATCTCAGATTCGGGATTGATAAGCTCCTCCTCGAATCCCAATATTGCCTTGAGCATTATCAGCCTGGGGTTGAATCTCTCGGAATACGCCCCCGCCGGGCAATCGGCCACGCACGCCCCGCACTGGTAACAGTAATTATGACGAAAACCCTCGGCTATGGAATCTAATTTCTCCCGAAACTCAAAATCGATCGTGGATGTTTTCGATGTCGACGATTGCCCGTTGTCGCTCAACTAGGTCCTCCGCGTATCGCGCCGGGGCAGACATGATGTGATTTTCCAAGATGCGACAACCAATATGACTGCCGTAATGTCATTTCTAAATAAAACTTTTCATCGCCGTTTGTCAATCACTTTCGATTTGTTGATCGCGAACGAATATGGGAAAACTGGAGCCAGCAAGTCCTTATGATAATTTAACAAACATTCTAATTCTGGTGGGGGGAGGATTCGAACCTCCGAAGCCTGCGGCGACAGATTTACAGTCTGTTCCCTTTAACCACTCGGGAACCCCACCCGAAATCGTTTATTTTTAGCCGGAGAACGGACTCGAACCGCCGACCGGCTGATTACAAATCAGCTGCTCTACCAACTGAGCTACTCCGGCAAGACAGCAATTTTGCCTCAGGCAAAAATCACCGTTTTTATCGATCAGCAAATATATATCCCGAATATCGGCAAGTCAAGAGGGATGGTTGATTTAAATCTAATCGTCCGCCGAGGCCAATAGCCGGTAAGCGTCGCGGTAACGGTAGTTATTCGACGGCGCGCCGAGCAGAACTGCTCCCAACCGCCTGCCGTCCTCGGCCACAACACCCAATGCCAGGCAATATCCAGACGGCCTGATATAGCCGGTTTTTCCACCGATAATATCTTCCCGCCCGTATAGAAGCCGGTTAGTATTGTAGGCAACATACTGCCGATCGCTGTTGAGGGCCTTGTAAGTATGATTCTTTTTACCTATAGCCTCTTTAATCCGTTCGTATTCCAGGGCGGCTTTGAAAATCACGGCAAATTCCGACGCCGTCGAGACATTTCCCCGATCGAGCCCGGTAGGCTCGGTGAATCGGGAATTTTCCAGGTTCAAATCAACCGCGATCTGATTCATGTTTTCAACAAACTCATCGCGTGTAAACCCGGTGGACCGGGCCAGGATCCTGGCGGCGACATTATCGCTAGATACAAGGGTCAAATGAAATAGATCGTAAAGTGTTAATTTTTCGCCCACATATAATCTGGATCTGCCCGCTCCCCGGCGATCTTCTTTTGTCACGGTCTCGACCTCGAAAAGATCGGGAGCTGTTTTTAAAAACACTATGGCAGTAACCAGCTTTGTCAAGCTGGCTATTGGCCTGGTTTTACCCTCGTTCTTTCCCGCAATCACTTCGCCCGTATCGAGATCGATAAGGATGGCCGATTTCGATCTTATCTTCGGCCCCGGGGTCGGGTCGATAGACTCCCAAACAAGCTCGAAAACGCTCGGTTTATCGTCGAAAACGATAGTGCTCGCCTTGCGCGATGACGATATCCCGGCGTAAATGGCCGAGATGGTCCAGATAGCGAGAACGTAAAACATTAATTTGTTTGAAAACTTCTTCATTCTCCGAGTTCCGCCTGAATCAACTCCACGAACATCCTGGCGTTCCTGACCGCCTGCCCCAGATGGCAGTTATTGAAAAACAAATATATCTTATCGGCGCGCGATTTCAAATCATCAATTTTGCGTTTCCAGTCTAAAAGCTCATCTTTGGAATAAAGATAATCGTATCTGTCTCCCCCTTTTCCCCACCAGTTTTTGGCGTTACGGCCATGCAGGCGGACGTATCCAATAGCCGTTGTCAATTCGGCTTTCGGAGGGAATAAATTTGAAAGGGCAGGCTCATCCACACTACAAAAACCTATCCCCTCTCGCTTTAGCGTCTCATAAGTCTCTGGTATATCCCAGCTTCGGTGACGAAACTCTACGTATAAGGGGACATCGCCGAATAGATCCTTACCTGATCGGATATAATCGAGATTTGGACGGCTGAACCGGAAGCCGTAGGGGAATTGAGCCAGGTAACCTTTAAGCTTGCCCGATTCCCTCATCGGTGTCAGGGCTTCATTGAATGCGGCGGTTTCGCCTTCGAGATCTTTACGATCATGGGTGAAACTTCGATGGTTCTTGACGATAAACTCGAAATCATCTCCAACCTTGTTAACCATATGATAAAATACCGCGGCGTGCGGGATACGATAATAAGTAGAATTTATCTCGGCCGCGTCGAAATGATCTTTGTAAAAATCTAAACGTTTTCCTTTCGGCAAACCCGGAGGATAGAAATTCCCCTCCCAATCGTCGAATGAGTACCCGGAAGTCCCGACAATGATCTTACCGTTTTTTCTCGTCATCCTTCTTCTGACTTTGAAATTTCACCGCCCCGCAACCCGGGCAGATCCATTTTCTTCTTTTATGAAAAACCCGTTTTTGTTCTTTCATTTTCGTTTTGCATTTACCGCAGTACATGGAATAAAAACCGGATACCGGGCTCCTGTTATTTGAGAGCCATTTCAACCTTGGTTATCATTCCCGCCTCGACCCTTACTTTCACAGCCGCGCTTTTACCATCATGATCGCAAGACAGCGTATATTCTCCGGGCGGCACGTCGCCGATTACGAAATTCTCACCGTAGGATTCGTCGGGTTGGACTTTATCCTGATAAGTTTCGCTGAAAGAATAGGGCGATTCGGTCGGGATCGGCTTGGTCACTCCGTAAATCCGCGCCCCGCCAACCGGGTTGCCGTCGGAATCGGTGAGTAACCCGGCGATAGTCCCTGTTCCTGGAAGAGATTCGACCCAGAGTTCCGGATTGCGTGTATGGCTCTTTTCGTTGGAGTCGTCGACCGTGGATAACGAGACCTCGAAATGAAGATGCTCATTGGTGACATTCCCCTTCTTGCCGATAGCGCCGACGATATCACCCCGCTTAACCTTATCGCCGATTTTTCTCCTAATCTCATTTTGATGATGATAATGGGCGTAGACGTAAAAATCCCCTTCTTTTCGATCGCATTTTAAGACCGAGTGGCCTATTCCTTTATTTATAAATACGATTACCCCATCGTCCACGGCCAAAAGCGGAGTTCCTTCCGGAGCGTTGTATTCGTTGCCCTGGTGTTGACGGAAGTTCCCGCCCATAGTGGAACCGTAGAGATATGTCTGGTCTTTGAGGTTTTGATTCTCAGGTGCTACAGGGCGAAGCATCCATTGATGAACCGGTTCCTCGGCTTCCGAGAACTCGGCATCCACCGGTTTAACAGTAGCTGGAACCGGATGTCCCTTTTCGAGCCTGTAAAGTCCGTGATGAGTACCGGCCAGGATCTCGCCAGCCGACGTTATCCCGAGACAGTTGATGCTGCCCCCGGGCAGGCCGTCGGATATATCGAACGTTTTCCATCCATGAAAGCCGAGATTATACGACGCTATCTCTTTATATGTGGCGACCCAGAGGTTGTTTTCGCTGTCTATCGCCAGATCGTGAATAAAGGGGCTGGCTAATATATCTTTGCCCAGCCTCTGCCAGGTGTTGCCGTTATCGGAAGAATGGTAAAGGCCGTCATCGCAACCGGCGAAAATATCATCTCCTCTAAACTCCACAGCCAGGACTTTGCACAGCGCCTTCCTGAGCATATCTCTTTTCCCGTTGGGCGGTGATAAAGCGGTCCATTTCCCTCCGCCGTCACGCGATACCGAGAGTCCGTGTAGCGTCCCCAATACAATAGTATCCCCCTCGATTTTCATGTCATAGATATACTGGGATACTAAAAGCTCCCTCTCCGCCATTGCTCGCCAGTCGGTTATACTATCGAACACAACCAGCCCGTCGGCGGTGGGGACATATTTCATTCCGTTCGAGATTTTAGCGCCCACGGTATACAGATATTCTATCCCGAAAAAGTTATAGCCGTATCGTTCCCAGCTCTTGCCGCCGTCCTCGGAGATATTGAGTCCGTCACCGAGGGTGGCCAGGATCATGTAATCGTCTTTCCAGTCTCCACCATGGATAAAGTTCCACGATAGCCCGTTACCAGTATCGTAAACCGCCCAATTCGCGCCACCGTTGTTGCCGAATAGTGCGCCTCTGCCGAACGTCCCCAGCAATATTCCACCGTCTTTAACATCGATACTGAGAATATGCGAATCGCCGTATCCCTCGGGAAGATTCATTCTTTGCCAGCTATCCATCTCTTGCCCGCATGATACGAGCATAGGCAACATACTCAATAGAATCAAAAATATCTTCATCGAACACCCGCCTCATACTAAAAACAAATTCCCGGTAATAAAGAACTAAGAAATTACTCCCAGCCAATCACGTAATAAAAACGTTATCCTCCCTATTAAAAGAGAAATTCGCGCCATGACCGTATAACCGAAAGTCGCCCCGAAGAAAATCATCAGGTAAAAAGTCCCCAGGCGAGCTACTTTCCCAAATGCCCCGGTATGAGCTTTCGAGAAGTAGAAATAAAAGAGCGTGGAGATCAGGCCAACCAATATTACGATAGCGTTAATAGCCGCTCCTAAACTGTCTATTGTAAGAAACGGACGGATGGTAGCGTCGATCTGTTTTAAGATATACGATTGCATGTTGGCCGGTATCGACGCGCCCGCGCCGAATCCTATATACAACGCCAGCGAAATCCGCGAAACCCAGCCCGCCCTCGGCAAGAATCTGGAAAACATCAGAAGCCCTAAACCGAGCGGAATCAAAACCCAGATCAAATGTCCTATTCTACTGAATTGCCCCGACACGAACACATCCTTAAATCCTCCGGCAACCGGTTCCAGCGCTTTGGGGATGATTGTCGTCTCGAAAGTGACAACCAGCAGAAAACCGACCGATAAACCGATCAGAAGGCTCTCGGCGAAACGGTATATAGGGTTATCCTTGTAGAGAAAAGAATATATAGCCAGGGTCAGCAACGCTGCTATCCAGATACCGAGCCTCTCGCTAGCGATCAGGTAGTTGTAAATGAAATCAAAATCCAAACCGTCCTAATCTCTCCTTCCGAGAAAATATGCCAGGTTACCAATCAGGATAAATCCGATCATAACCAGATGGGCGATCGATTGAGCGTCCATACCTCTGCTCGCGCTACCAAGGACCCCGATCAGCTTTTCGTATTCGGCCGCCCCTTTAAGACCGGCTACCATCCCGACCGCTTGCCCGGAGTTGAGAAACGGGAAAAACGACGTGGCCATAACTGCGGTTACCGCCGGCACAATTTGAGCGTCGAAACGAGCGTTGGCGTAGTTGATCCAGTAAATCGGGGTATCATCGTCGGTGATTGAAATCACCAGGGCTATATCACTGTAATTACGCACTTCATTCATTAAGGGCAATTCCTCGATAGGAACTCCCTGATCATCTTTGGGAAATACTTTTGCTATAGATGATCCGATTCCCAATATCGCGGCGGTGATTTCCGGGCGAAATCCCAGGAATACGAAATCGATTCCTTCTTCTTTCCCAAACTCAGCGGCGATTCTCCTTACCCCCTGCCTGCCGATACCGCTTCCTTCGGCCCGCAAAGCCATCCCCACGATTTTCAAATCTTTCGAGAAAGTGTGACGAAGTATAGCGTCGGACATGGGTACCATCTCGGGCAGAGTCCCGGTATCGTGATCATAAGATATCAATAGAACATCGCCGGGGTTTAAATTCTCGATATAATCATATACGCGACGAACATCGGGGGTAACCCGCACCGGCAAACCGATCCGGGCAACCAGAGGAATGGTAATCCCCAGGGTCATCAGGATGA
>JAZGHS010000223.1:0-14845 GCA_036481315.1 Candidatus Zixiibacteriota bacterium
TTGGCGGCGTCGAGCCAAAGCCTTTGTATCTGATTGCCGGAATCGGAATGCAGTACGACCTTTACGCCCTTGGACCCCATAATACCAGGTGATTGAGGGATACCCTCGAACGCCTCCACCTTGAACCCCCACCAATCCGTCCAGGTGCAGGCGGCTATTTCTCTGGCGGCAAGGGTATCGGCTATTTTATAACCCTCTAACGTATGCTCGAAACTTTTAATCCTAAATCCGAACTCATCGGCAATTGCCATCATCCTGTGCATCTCGTCTTTGGTGTAGCAATGTACATGCACTAAAAAATCGCCGTTTAGCACTCCAACCAAAGCTTCCAGTTTCAGATCCCGTGATGGAGGATCGTCGTCTTTATCCTTCTTACTTTCATAACGTTCCCGTTTTCTGTCGTAATCCCGGGCTTTAGCGAACCAGGATCGCATCATCGCGAAATTCCCCATCCTCGTAGAGGGCATCTCGTTTCTTCTTCCGTAAACTCGTTTGGGATTTTCTCCCAGGGCCATTTTCATTCCTTTGGGAGCGCCTTTAATCTCCATCTCCTCCGCTGTCCTGCCCGGTTTTAATTTCAGCGTGAACGTTTGTCCACCGATCAGGTTCGCCGATCCTGGCAACGATTGAATGGTGGTTACACCGCCGGCGATAGCCCTTTCTATAGCGGGATCATCGGCGTTAAAAGAATCTTTGGCTCGAACGTGTGGAGTTATCGGGTGTGTCGCCTCGTTACCGTCGCTATGGGCGGGTACTCCCGGCCAGGAATAAACCCCGATATGAGAGTGGGTGTCGATTATTCCCGGCATCACGTATTTCCCGGTAGCGTCGACAACAACAGCGTTTTTGGGGATACTGATATTTTGACCGACATCGGCGATTTTACCGTCCTTTAAAAGGACGTCGCCGTTTTCAATTGTTCCTTTGGTGATCGTGATTACGGTCCCGCCTTGGATCAACACGGGTTGTGACGCGAATCCCGGCGAGCCGATGGTTATAGCCGGGATCAGGATCGAAAGAAAAATTAATTTGTTGCTCATAACCTCTTCCTGATAAATTTAAGCATTAGGTTTTGCCAGCCTGAACAGTCCGATAGAAAGAGCGCCGAAAATAACTGCCGCCGTTATCATAGATAGAACCTCACCTCCCGATAGATGCTCCCATAAGAGTGTCATAGGCATTCGCATGGCGTCGAGAAGGAAATTACCTCCGGGTGTGGGAATAATCGCGGTAATAGCCAGGATAATACCGACCACCCCGACTCCCGCGACTAATCCCGACGAGAACAGTACTCCGTTATCGGTTTCCGACGCTTCCTCTCCCGACTTTATGTCGCGGTAATGTCTTAAAAGGCCGCCCACGAAAATCGGGGTTGTTGTCTCCAGCGGAAGATAGAGCCCTACAGCCGCCGGCAGGGAGGGGATTTTAAACATTTCAAATATCGCCGCTATGGCCGCGCCTATTCCGACAAGAAGCCAGGGGATGTTTTTATCGATTACGCCTTTAACAACGAAACTCATCAGGGTAGCTTGCGGGGCGGGAAGTTCCGCCCGCCCGGTCATAGGAGATGGCGCTTCGGTGAAACCGTAGGCGTTATATAGCATTATCAATGTAAACCCCAGAACCGCGGCGGATGTTAATACACCCAGAAGCTCTCCCAATTGCTGTTTTCGAGGGGTCGCGCCGATTAAGAATCCGGTTTTTAAATCCTGCGACGTATCCCCGGACGTGCAGGCGGCCATGCAGACAACGGCGCCGATTGTCAACACGGCGATTTTTGCCTCGACCGTTGTCCATCCGAACATAACGAAGATTATCGATGTCCCCAGCAGAGTGGCGATGGTCATACCTGAAACGGGAGAGGATGTCGAACCGACCAATCCGACTATTCGCGAGGCTACTGTTACAAAAAAGAAGGAAAATATCACTACTAAAATCGCGGCCACGGCCGAGGTTAACGCGCTCATATCTTCGAGGCCGAAAGCGATTGCCAGGCCGAGTATTACAACCATGCCGCCAGATAACCAGAGGACTACCTTGATGGAAAGATCCTGATCGGTGCGCTTGACACCAGAATTCCCCTGCCCGGACATCAACTCTTTAGAACCGAGTTTGAACGATTCCACGATTGTCGGGATAGCCCTGACCAGTGTAATTATTCCGCCGAAAGCAACCGCTCCGGCGCCGATATACCGTATAAAATAATTCCAGATATTGCCCGGAGACATATCGGCCACACTGAATATGCCGCCGTTTGACAATGTGGCTACCGCTTTTTCGTTTAGAAATCTAAACATATTCCAGCCGTCGCCAAACGCTCCAATTATGGGGATCAGAATAATCCAGGCTATCGCTCCGCCCGCGACCATGATGGTCGAAATTCTTCGTTTTAGAATGTAACCTACTCCGAGAAGAGCCGGGCTGGTTTCCAACGAAACGACCATCTTTTTGACGAAAAATATGGGTACCTCCACAGTTCCCGCGAATGCCCTAAATCCATTTTTTAACAGCTCTATTAAAGCCCCCAGGCCCAATCCGCCAAAAACGTAGCCCGCTGACGTTCCGCCGATATCGGCCGATTTAATCACCTCGGCGCAGGCGGTGCCTTCCGGGAAGGGAAGGACATTATGCTCTTTCTTAATAAGGTATTTCCGAAGGGGGATCATGAAAGTCACGCCGAGTATCCCCCCTATGGCGGCTATAATCATGATCGTAATTACCTGGGTACCGTAGGTAGGATTCCATCCCAGCATGAACATGGCCGGGATAGTGAAAATAACTCCCGCGGCCAGCGATTCGCCTGCCGAGCCGATAGTCTGGGCCATATTGGTCTCCAGAGCCGAGCCCTTCTTGGCTTTGAGGAACTTATGCAAAAATGCGAAAATAGCGACCGACATCACCGAAACCGGAATTGACGCTGAGATTGTTAAACCCGATATTAATCCCACGTAGGCATTAGCCCAGGCGAATACGATTCCCAGGATCGTGCCTATAATTACCGATTTCCAGGTAAACTCCGGTAACGATTGGTCGTGTTTGATATAGGGTTGGAAATTCTGATCGGACATACCAGCTCCCTGTTGATAATTTATTGTGGATAATTAATGACAAGACTCAACGTCGGACGAAGAGCGGTCGAGTCGTTGTCGGCGGATCGAACGAATATCGCGCTTAACCTCGATTCATCGATAAGTTTGATCATCATCGGGCCCGGGTCTCGGTCGGTAAGCCAGCTTTCGGCGATAGCGTCAATCGAAAAATCTACCCAGCCTGTTGTTAGAATTCCTACCGAAACCGTGTCGGACGATAACGATCCCCATGAACCGCCGGGACCGCCCGGCCAGGGATTCGGTCCATTGACGGACCAGTTTGATTGGTTCTCGTTAAATGCCTGCTCCAGATTAAAAACTCCAAGCGTTACCGAACCATATGTCAAAACCGAATCAACATAGATCCTCAATGTCGCGGACTGAATCTCTCCGGGAATTGAATCGAAAGTGGGGAAATATGACTGCCAATTAAAATAAAAATGAATGAGGCCTCTTGATAAGGTATTGGGCGCTCCCCCGGCGATAGCTATACTCGCCTCACCGCCGCTGGTCTGCTGAGTATCCGGAAACGAGATATAAGTATCCAGACAACCCCTATACGCCGGGTCGGGGCTGGTTCCATCCTGAAAAGTCGCGCTCTGGCTGGAGCCGTGGCGTAGAACGATATTGAAATTGGATATTGTAGCCCCGGCTTCGATCAGAATAGTGTCTCCATAGGTGATATATCCCGGACGACTAGCTTCCAAATAGTATTTAGTATAAAGGTCAACGACTTTCAGATTCTCGAAAGCGAACGTATGGTTGACCGGATCGGAAATTACCTCATATTCGGCCAATTCGCTGGATGCGTTTACATATGCCCAATTTTCGCCGGGTCCGGGATCCGGAGATAAAGTTACGGTGCCGTAAATCTTTCCCGGAGGCTCCTTAAGCGGCTTCGAGCATGAAAAAACTTGAAAAAAAGCCATTAAACAAAAAAAACGGCGGAATCCGATAGAAATCACACACGGATTTTACCCCTCTGACCGCCAAAAGTCAAGGGCAAATAACCTCAATTTTGGCCGGAAAAGGTCGATAACTTAAGAAAAGATAAGAGGTGTGGTATGGATATTATCCAACAGAAATTAATATGGTTTTTAGGCAGCGGGGCATCGCTGATACTCCTTTTCAAGTTAAACCTCGGTCGTGCCGGTTTAAGCCGAGCGGTGTTAACTAAATTCAGGCTCGGATTGGGTTTTATATTTATCGGATCGATTTTAGGAATTGTATTGAAAATAGGGCTCGTGACCGGTTCGTTTTCTCATTCCTGGCAAGCCTATTTCGCGGAAACAGTAATAGGGTATGTGTTTGGCTGGTCTATGATTATAATAGGGGCTATGGGATGGGTCGGAGCCTATTTCGATAAAAAAGGAAGACCGCTGGCTACAATAAATGAAAGAGCGATCGCCGAAAAAGTGTCGGCGTCGTTGATAAAGGGCCACAGAGCGAATCAACTACTCGATTCTGTGATAAGCGAAATAAACGATATTTTCCATTGCCAGGCTGTCTCGTTGCATAAGATCGAGGATGACGGTGGATTGCGGTTGGCCTTTGAATCGGGATTGGCCCCCGGCTCTAAAGAACTTATAAATTCCCCGATTGACGATCAGCATATGTTCTGGACCGCGAAAGAAACGGGGCACGCGGTAATAAGCGATAAAGATCTTGTTTTCGGCGATGGCGCAAGGTTACACTCGGAATCTGGTCCGCTAAAGTTGGCCGTATCTATTCCGGTAAAATTCGAAAATGATATTCTCGGGATATTGACCCTTTTTCGAGGTCAAAACCTGGTTTTCGAAGTAGATGATATTAATTTAATAGAGATCGTTTGCGACGGTCTCGGAATCGCGTTGGATAACGATATATCGGAGAGAAAATATAATCTGGTTTCACGATATCGAGAGATGCTGATAATGGCGGCGCGGCCCTTTGAAAACGGGGAAGCATTGGTATCCGCGTTGATAAAATCGGCCAAGCTCGTTCATGGCTATATACCGTTTAAGGCAATTACCCTTTATATACACGGAGACGATAGACCATACGAGTCGGATTTCAACCTGTCGACCGGGGGACTTGTGGCCATCAAAAGCGGGTATTTCCTCGAATCCACTTATCCTGAATTATATGAAAGCGATAGTTTTTCGGATGAACCCGGGATAAGGATGAAAGGGATCAGTGTTAGTAGCGATCAAAGGAATTATCTTTTTACAATAAAAGGCGGTAATACCCTCTTGGCGCATCTGTCGCTCGAATTAAGCGAGCCGGCCGCGAAATCATCTTACATCCCGTTATTGGGCGCCGCCCTCGGGCAGAGAATAGCCGAGCGGTTGGAAGCGGATAAGGTAGAAAAGATTAAGGAAAAAACCGAACAATGGCTCGGAGCGCTCGAATATTATCAAAGCAAGGGATTAACGGCCGGGAACCTCTCCGTCTTTCTTAAAGAGCTGGCCTCGCTTGTGGTTGATCTCACACCTGTTACTTTTTGCAGAATCATGTTCGCCGATCCCAATCGGGAGCATCTTAAGACTATCGGCTTAGCCCAGGTTAGGGAATTGGCCTGGCAAGATTTCGATACTTCCAGAATATCTTTACCTAAGACCTCGCTTCATTATAAAGCGCTAAGCGAAAACGAATCCACCCGATTCATAACCGATAACGGTAACGAGGAAACGTTGACCGCCGATGAGATAGAAAACTTGCTTCCCGAAGGCACTAAACACGGGTTGATCGTCCCCATTCATATGGGGGGGAAGCCGGTGGGACTCTTGACGGTAGGGGAATCGCGTAATTCGGAGAGGGCTTCTCTTCGAAGCGGAACCGAATTGTTTGTTTATTCAATAGCTCGCCTGGTGTCTATGGTTCTGACCTGGCAACAGGAGAAACGTATCTTAAAAGAAACAAGAGAAGGCCGACGGTCGTTGATGCTCAGGAAGAAAGAAGCTGCCGGTAAGTCCTCCGACTATACGATTATGCCGAGTTTTAAAACACGATTGAACGGACCTTTGGCTAGCATTCTGGCTTCATGCGAATATTTGCAGAGCCAGGGGCATGACGAGGATACGGATGTCAATCGCTACCTGAAAATCATACAGCGAAACGCGACCAAGATTCACAATATCGCTTCGGGTATGGCCAAAAATGACCAGAAAGTTGTCGGCTGACAGGGGCTATGCGCGTAATCCTTGCACATAAAACTCTTTTCACAAAAGCGGCCATTACCGGTATTGTTATTACTATCGCTTCAATCTCCCTTTTCGTGGCTTTCGGAAGAGCCATGTTAGAGGGTCCGGAGAATTACTGGACGAAAGAGGCGACAGAGTATTTTAATCACATTGATCACGCCGTATATCATTATTTGGAGCATCATCTTGACGACGCGTCGGTTGATATCTCTAAGGATTTGCTTCGATCTGAAAATAAATTGGAGATATTAACAAAGGCAGGCAACTCTTTCTCGAAATCCGATCAAGAGCAGATAGTGATGTGGCTTCTCGATGATTCTGACCATTCCATTATGTATTCGAACCGTGGCGATATTATCGAAGCGTCGGAAATTTCGGATATTGTCGGAGCTTTTGATAAGGGTCCATTGACTGCCTTTATTCAAGACGAGTATTATCAATTCGCCGTTAGATCGCTGGATAATATCGGTCTGGAGAGGATTGGTAAATGGACTTTAGTCGCGGCCGCGAAAGTGGAAAATGTATATAAGGCTCATGATTGGAATGAACGAATTGTGGGGATGGAAGTATATGGCGGTACCGACGATAATTATTCCATAGTCCCCGAAGGCGTGGTCGCGATCCCCCTGCGTACTTATAATGATGTAGAGGCCGGGCATATCTATATCAATTCCTCTTTCCAATCATTCGCGAATGAGTATTTATGGGGGTGGCAGATAACCTTGCTTAGTCTGCTTCCGATTTTATGCGTCATTTTCTTTATATACTTGTTGTTTAAGTACTTTTCATCGTTTTCGGATCATTCCGCAATGTTAAGCAGACTGCTGAAGTCAGATAAGCCGGGAGTGGAGATTTTCCGCAGAGATCAGCATATTATGGAAAAATTCATGCCCGAGCTTGCAGAACTTTTCAGCCTGGCTGGCGAAAGCGCGGCGGAAAAAATGTATTTTAAAAAATCGTATGAGCAGATCGGAATGACCCTCGAGGTTGTTGAGGATAAGGGTTTCGAAAATAGAGCGATGAGCGATATCCTCGAATTCCTTTTAAGAGGGCTTCCCGACTGCGGCGGGGCGATTTTCGCCGCCGTCGAATCGACTTTAGCGTCAACACCAATCGGGAAATATAATATCAGCGACGATTTAATACATATCCTGGAGAAAACTCCCAGGGGACATAGTTTTCTTAAGATCGCCTCCAGGCTATCATCGCGAAGTAATCTTAATGAAATGCAAGGCATACCGACTGAAAGCGATCTCGCCGAGATCTTTTCCAGATACGGTAGTGTTTATGTTTTCCCGCTTAGATTTAAAGGTCATCTAATTGGCCTGCTTCTCCTGACATCCAGAGAAAGTGATCTGAAAACACAATTCTTCTCTGGCCTATCCGACCTTCTGGTGGAGCTAATCTCGGTGCTGACGTTTGGAGTTTTACTTGAAAAAGATAAGCTTCTCAGGGCCGATGGAACTAGAATCCTTCAGGAAACCTCCCTGGCGATTTCGTCGACCCTGGATCTTTCGTCCGTTTTGAGAATTGTCGCCCATCGGCTGACTGATTATACCGACGCCGCGTATTGTATGATCCTTTTGAAAATCCAGGGAAGCGATGAGGTTGAGGTCGCCTCTTTCTTCAGCAAACGAAGAGAGGGCGTTTTCGCCCCGTCGATAGATAAACTTAACCTGACCGAATTACCGGGGCTGGCCAAGGCCGTCAACGCCAACAGAGCGACAGTATTCGAAAAGCACGATATTGCCGATTTTGCCGATGAGGAAAAGACGTTTTTTAACGCGAACTCCATTGAAAGTCTCACCGTTCTTCCCATCGCCCATTCGGCGAAATTTATCGGCTCTATCGTTCTTGGGGAGGAAATGTCAGGAGCCAAGGGAGCTATCGGGGGCGACAAACTAACCATAATCCAGGCCATCTCTTCGCAGGCGGCATCCGCAATTGAAAACGCCAGATTATACGGATTTATCAAGCAGAAAGTGGATCAACTAACCGCCTCCTACAATGTAAGCGCGATTATTAACTCCGAAATAAATATCGATTACATGCTGAGTAGGGTACTTGACGCTACCAGGGAATACTTCAAATTTGACTACTCTGTAATTTATTCGGCCGATACTAAACGCGGGACTCTTCAACCCCTTGCCCACAGGGGCTTTATGCCAGTGTCCGGAGAGGGGCAGTTTAAGGCCCTGAGCAATAGTTCGGTTGCCGGTTTGGTAGCGTCGATAGGCGAGGCGGTTATTGTTGACGACACGCGGCTGGATTTGAATCTGAAATCGTCCTTTCCCGATGCTTTTTCGGAATTAGCGGTTCCGATAAAGATATCCGAAGAGGTAGTAGGCGTTTTTTCGGTCGGGTCGGAATCCAAAAACTCGTTTACCAATCTCGAGGAGGAATTTCTACAATCTCTGGCCGCCCAGATTGCGGTGGCCATCGATAAAGCCAAATTATTCGAACAGGAAAAAGAACGCGCCAAGAGGCTGAAAATTATCTACGAGTTCTCGAGGCAGACATCCAAATCTTTAAACGTCAATGAGGTTCTGGAGTTGGCCTCGGCCTCTATTCGCGAGGCGTTCGGATGCCACCTAGTATTTATCATGCTCAGAGAAAGCGAATCGCAGAATTTCTATCTTGCACAGCGATCATCGGAATCGTCATTGAAAGTATCGGATAAGGAATTCGATTTTAGAGATAACAACCTGCTTGGTAGAACTGTCAACGCCGGAAGAACCCTCTATTGCGCGGATACGGTCGAGACTAAAGATCATTTCCCAGGAGCGAAGGGTTTACGGAGTATTGTCTGCGTTCCAGTAATCTCGGCTGAGAGAATAATCGGGATACTGGGGCTTGGCTCGACAATGCCGAATGAATTTTCAACCGAAGATATTAATACTGTCGAGGCTATCAGCGATATCCTGGCGGTCGCGATCGAAAAGTCGTTCCTGTTTAGAGAAACCACGGAGAAAGCCGAACGTTTAAGCCTGTTGGATAAGATTAACACGGCTATCTCAACCTCTCTTGATCTGGACAGCTTCTTCAACGTGGTCGCTAAGGCCGTATCGGATAATGCCGGATACAGGTGGACCCTTTTGGTTGTTCCCGATGGCGATTCTTTTTCCTGCAAAGCGGGGTACTCACCGAAATCTCTGGGAGATATCAATCCGTTGCCGGTGCTTGAGATATTAAACGATAAATTGAAAAAAGTATTTTCTACCGGGGCTCCCGAATTCGTTTCTTTTGCCGAGCTGGCCTCAATTGGCAAACCGGAAAACATCCAGCCTATAGTGGATGCCGGTATTCGTCACCTGGTATTATTGCCGATTGGGGAGGCGGATAAATGCGAATCGGCGCTAACCGTCGGTTCCTCTCGCAAGGAGGGTTTCAACCCCAGGGAGCTTTCTCTTCTTCACGATATCGCGATCCACCTTCAGATCGCCTGGCAGAACGCCCGGCTATATGAACAGCTTAAGACCGCGTACAATCAGTTGCAGGAAGCCCAGGATCAGGTTATTCAGACCGAAAAACTAAGGGCGCTGGGTGAAATGTCGTCCGGTGTCGTACACGATTTCAATAATATCCTCGCCGCTATTCTCGGCCGAGTTCAGTTGATGCTCAGAAAGATGGGCGATGCGGGCGACAATCAATGGCTTGTGTTTTTCGAAAAAAACCTCTCCGTGATAGAAACCGCGGTTAAGGACGGTTCGAGCATACTTTCTCGGATCAGCGAGTTTACCAAGAAGAAGCCCACCGAGGCTTTCGAAAATCTGTTAGTCCATCAGATAATTTCGGATGCCGTGGAGTTGACGAAGCCGCGTTGGCATAATCAATCGCTTGCTACGGGGAAGAAGATCAATCTCATCTTTGAGAACGCCGGCGATCTTTATGTGATGGGAAGTCCGTCGGAATTAAGAGAGGTCTTCACCAACCTTATTAATAATGCGGTCGATGCTCTGGAGAAAGACGGTTCAATAAGGATAAGCGCATCTATAACCGAAAATAATAAGATTGTTATTAGTGTAGAGGATTCCGGATACGGGATGACCGAGGATACGAGAAAGAAAATTTTCGAGCCGTTTTTCACCACCAAAGGCAAAAGGGGTACCGGCCTGGGACTTT
The DNA here is from genome assembly GCA_036481315.1 of Candidatus Zixiibacteriota bacterium. Classification (GTDB taxonomy): domain Bacteria; phylum Zixibacteria; class MSB-5A5; order UBA10806; family UBA10806; genus JAZGHS01. The sequence continues at coordinate 10,394 of JAZGHS010000223.1, forward strand.
CGGTTACCTATGGTATAATAAACCGGCATGGGGGCACTATCGAAGTTGAGTCCCTTATCGGAGAAGGAACGAAATTCAAAATTTTCCTGCCTCTTTCCGAATCCGGATATGTTCGCCAGAAAACAAAGGAGATTCCTCAGATCGATTTTACAACGGTGACTGTTCTTGTAGTCGACGATGAGGAAAGCCTGAGAGATATCCTCGGTGAAATTCTCGAATCTATCGGGCATAAAGCGGATATCGCTTCCTGCGGCGAAGAGGCGCTTGAGCTATTGGCGAAAAACAAATACGATATCGTTATTACCGATCTTGGAATGGAGAATATTTCGGGATGGGATCTGGCCGATATCATTAACACAGATTATCCCGAAACAAAGGTGATCCTGGCCACGGGATGGGGGGCACATGTTGAACAGGGACAGCTGGTGTTACACCGCGTCGAAGGCCTTATCAAAAAGCCGTTTAAAATCGGCGATATATCGAGAATAGTCGACGAGGTAATGTCCGGATCGAAAAACGAGGTGCCGATTGACAAAATTTGATTCCACGAGATTCAGCGCGGCCGGGCCGATCTTCAAGGTAACATGCAATAGGGCCAAAAAGAGCCTCGACGCCGAAGTTCTGATAGTACTCTTATCGAATATGAATCGGGCTGAATTCGATCTCCATATCGAGGATGAGAGCGCTCATGCGGATTCGTCGCGAATATATTATGATCTTAAAGGAATGGATCCTGACAATTGGGAGAAATTGAAGTCAATCTCCGAAATCATGGTATTTGACCAAGAGGAAAGTGACCCCTTTATTTCCAACCTGATGGAGACGACCGAAGCCACGACCATCATCATCTGTCCTCTTTCCGCTGAGAATGTCGATTTTGGTCATGTTGTCTGGGGATGGAAATCCGCCAGACAGATCGCCAGAGATTTCATTGTCAGGGCGACACTGTTAGCCGATCAAATCGCCCTTTCGCTTTCGGCCTCGATGAGCGAAAAAAGATCTCAGGAGCAGGGTGAGAAACTGGCCGCTCTTCTGGAATTATCCACCTCGATTTACTCGTCGCTAAACTATAAGGAAGTTATCCATAAGGCGGTAAAACTATCGATGGAGATAGTCGATGCCAATGGCGGAACTATGTTCCTGTTAGATAAAGAGGAAAATGTTCTTGTGCCGCTGGTAACAATCGATGAGACTCACGCTGAGGCCATAAATTCCATGCGATTAAAACCAGGGGAAGGACTTACTGGCTGGGTGGCCGAAACAGGGGTGGGATTGATATCCAACCACAGCGAAATCGATCCGAGATCGGTTCAGGTCCCCGGCACGCCTATCGAACCCGAATCGCTAATCAGCGCACCGCTGACATGGTCTGGCGACGTTATCGGCGTGATAACCATGCGCAACTGCAAAGGCAAACAGTTTGTCCAGGAAGATCTGGAAATATTGACGATATTCGCCCGACAGGCGGCCGACGCGATCGAAAACGCTAAATTGTACGAAAAACTCGAAAGAGCGTATGAGGAATTATCAGCGACGCAAGAACGACTGATTCTCGCGGAAAAACTAAAAGCACTCGGAGAAATGGCGGGAGGTGTGGCCCACGATTTCAATAATATCCTGGCGACGGTATTGGGGCGAGTACAACTACTTCTTAAGAAAATCGATGATCCGGAATTGACTAACGACCTAGAGGTGGTCGAGGAATCGGCACTGGAGGGAAGACGAACTGTCAGACGTCTCCAGGATTTCACCCAAGTGTCATCCAAGTCACGTCACACCAATATTTCATTAAATGACGTTGTCACCGAGGCTATTGAGAACACGAAACCATTCTGGAAAAGTACCGCTCTGAAAAAAGGGGTCACTATCAATCTACATCAGGATTTACGGCTAATCCCCGATATCGAGGGGAGTTTTAACGAACTCAAAGAAGCGGTTTCCAACGTTATTCTGAATTCAGTCGACGCTCTTTGCGATGGAGGAAATATCCTGATCGAAACCGGCGAAGTTGATGAAAAGATTTACCTGAGGATAACCGATGACGGCGTGGGTATGGATGAGGAGACCAAGAACAAGATGTTTTTCCCGTTTTTCTCTACCAAAGAGGAAAAGGGTTCGGGAATGGGGTTAGCGGTTGTCTATGGTATCCTGTTCAGGCATCAGGTGGAAATTATGGTGGAATCGTCCCCCGGAAATGGTGCGGAATTTATACTTAAATTCGCGCCGGCTAGAGAATCGGGGCATAAAACCGTCCAGCCGAGGATCAGCGAGGACCTGTCGCAACTTGATATTTTGCTTGTGGATGACGATTTAAGTCTGCTCGATGTTGTCGACGATATGCTTGACTACCTCGGCCACAAATGTCACAAAGCCAACGGCGGCGGGGTAGCGATCGATATCCTTAAAAAGAAAAGTTTCGATCTGGTCGTGACCGATCTCGGCATGCCCGAGGTCGGCGGTTGGGAAGTGGCTCAGTATTGCCGCGATAATCACCCCGAGACTCCGGTTATTCTGATATCGGGCTGGGGTGCTCAGATCGATAGCGAGGAAGCCGGGGACAAGGTAGACGCGGTACTTCCCAAACCGTTCCAGTTAGACGAGTTCGAAGAGACAATCAAAACGGTTATACATAATGGCCGTCAAAAACAGCCGGTTTCACGGTAAATAAACGGTTGACACGGCTTTTATAATTCGTTATTAAGGCGCATCATGAATGACGCGTCGTTTTTTGATATATTGAAATCGTTAAAAAAACGGGTAGATGAATATATTTTCGATTTTATTCCCGAAAAACATCAAATCCCCGAGATCGATCTTCTATATGACATGATGCGCGATTATCCGTCCAGATCGGGGAAGGGGCTTAGGCCGGGATTGCTTATGATATTCAATCGGGCTTTCGGGGGCAGTGACGATAACGCTCTCAATACAGCCGCGGCATTGGAGCTGTTCCAGAACTGGATCGTGATTCACGATGATATAGAAGATCAATCCGATCTCCGTCGAGGACTTCCCACCCTGCATATAAAACATGGGGCGCCCCTGGCTATCAATGCCGGCGATGCTCTGGCCGGAAAAATGTGGGAGCTCGTATCGAAAAATAAGCGGATTCTGGGCGCAGAGAAGACAATGATGATTTTTGATGAGTTCTTAAATATGTATGCCGAGACGACAGAGGGACAGCATATCGAGCTGGCCTGGGAGAAGAACAAACGGTGGGACGTATCCGAGGAAGATTATTTCGATATGTGCCGTCGAAAAACGGCCTGGTATACCTGTATCACTCCCATAAGGATCGGATGTTTGATCGCCGACGCACCGCCGCCACTGCTTGATTCCGCGATTACGCTCGGGCTGGAATTGGGCGCGGCCTTTCAAATTCAGGACGACGTTTTAAACCTGATCGGCGATAAAGAGAAATACGGAAAAGAAATCGGCGGGGATATCCTCGAGGGGAAAAGGACCCTGATTCTAATAGATCTTTTAAGTAAATGCTCCGACGATGAAAAACGATATGTCGTAGATTTTCTCGATAAAAACCGTGAGGATAAAAAAGAGAACGTCATAGAGGAAATCTTAGAGTTGATGCGTCGATACGGTAGCATTGATTACTCTATCGAGACTTCTCAAAAGCTGGCTAAAAACGCCCGCTCGGTTTTCCTCTCCGGGTTCGATGGTTCTATCGACGGTAAATGGAAAACGGTAATTCTCGATCTGATTAATTTCGTTGTCGATCGGGAGTTTTAGTTCCGTTCGAGCATGAATTAACGTTATCGTCTTTAAAACAGTATGATCGCGAAATCGGTAAATAAATGGCTTATCGCTTCGGCCGTTATGATAATCCTGGCCCTGATATTCCTGTTGTTTCCCGTTACTTTTGAGAAAAATGGTTCAAAATACGATTATAAAACGACAGAACCACGCTATTCGGTATTAACGGTCATGCATGTTATCGATGGAGACAGTTTTATCCTGTCCGACAGTTCTCGGGCGCGTTTGATCGGTCTGGATACTCCTGAGAAGGGTCAGCCGATTTTCAAAGAGGCGAAACTTTTCGCCGAATCGGTTTTAACCGGCGCGAGTATCCGATTGGAGTATGACCTGGAGCCGTATGATACTTACGGCCGCAGACTTGTTTATCTATTTCTGGATTCCATTTCCTACAACGAACTGGTATTGCAGAAGGGGTTGGCGTCAGTATACCTGTTCCCCCAGAACAGGAAACATGTCGATAAATTAATAGAGGCTCAGAAAATGGCGAGAGAAGCTAAAGTCGGAATATGGTCTTTGCCCGAATCTCCCCCCGAGGATTTCTACGTAAACATCTCGGGGTCCTATAGATTTCATCGCCCTTTATGCCCCCATTTGAAAAAATCCGATCCGGCCAATAAGAGAAGGGTTGGGAGCCGGGATGTCGCTTTCGATCTGGGATTGTCATCATGCCGGTTTTGC
>JAZGHS010000224.1:0-4994 GCA_036481315.1 Candidatus Zixiibacteriota bacterium
CGATAATATCCTGTCACTGCCGTTGAAGGAGGGGCGGAGTGTCGCGGGATGGGAATCTCGAAGCAAAGCACCGATTAATCTAAAAGAAATCGACCGTGAAGGAGAGTACGCCGGATTGATTGGAAACCAACTCGGGATAACTCCCCGCGATATCTTAAGCGCGCCGCTGTATGCCGGCGGAGAGTTTCTGGGTATTGTCCAGGCAATAAACGATAAAGACGATTCCGATTTCAAAGAACGCGATCTAGATCTACTGCAAATTATCGCCGAGAGGATCGCGCTTACATTGCGGAACGCCTGGATTCTGGAGGAGGCGGTCAGGGCGCTGGAGGAAACGAAATCGTTAAACGACGCCGGAATGGCGTTATCTGGATCACTTGAGCTCGACGAGTTGTTGGATAAAATTCTCGATAATTTAAAACGTGTTGTAGAGTATGAGATCGGGATCATATATCTTGTCGATCCCAAGAACAGTTCCATCTCTCAAATCTCGAGCAGGGGAATTTCCGAAAGCGCTAAAGAAAATCTCCATCTTAAGATCGGCCAGGGAATCTGCGGACGAGTCGCCGAAACCGGAAAGGCCATTATAGTCTCCGATGTACTGGAAAATACCGATTATATCACCTTAAGAGAACAAACGAGATCGGAGATGGCGGTCCCCATGGAGGTTGATGGCTCTCTAATAGGAGTATTTAATGTCGAAAGCGACAACCCCAACGCTTATAGCAAGCATCATCTCGAGTTAATGAACGGTTTTGCCAGTCTGGCCGCGGTTTCGATCGAACGGGCCCGGCTTCACCATGAGCGAATCGCCTCGAGAAAAATCGAACATGAATTGTCGATCGCCAGACGGATTCAGATGACATTCCTGCCAGCCGAAGATCCCGCTATCGATGGTGTCGATATCGCCGGAATTAATATTCCGTCGTCGGCGGTGGGCGGCGATTACTACGATTTCATACCCATTGTCGAAAACCAGTACGGCATAGCGATCGGAGATGTTTCGGGCAAGGGAATCCCGGCTTCGCTGATCATGGCCGCATTCAGAGCCAGCCTCAAAGCCGAGATCCGCAATAATTTTGCCATCAGATCCATACTGTATAAAGTAAATAACCTGCTTTATGAATCGATCGAACGAGACAGATTCGTAACTGCGGTTTACGGCGTTTTCGATTCCAAAAGCGGAATATTCACATTTTCTAATGCCGGACATAATCAACCCATTCTCAGAAGGTCCGACGGGCAGGTCGAGTATCTCAAAGAGGGAGGGATAGCGCTGGGGGTGATACCCGATTCCCAATACCAGGAACGCCCTCTATCTCTAAAATCCGGCGATATTTTATTGTTCTATACCGACGGTGTAACCGAAATTATCGATAAACGAGGTTATGAATTCGATGTGGAGAGGTTATTATCGGCTCTAAATGAATCCTGCCATCTTTCGGCTCGGGAGATTATCGATTTCATTGTCAAAAAAACCGACGATTTCCGGTCCGACGGGAGAGAAATTGACGATTTAACGATGGTCGTCGTGAAAATGTTATAAAAATAACCACATGTTACAATAATCCACACTTTCGTCGCCTATAACTTTTTTTGTTTCAATAGGATATAAAGCAAGGTCGTTATTGATGATATCTTCTACAAAACGTCGACAAAGATAAAAACCCTAACATTCTTAACCTGTTTAAAGACATTGAGTTAAAATTGTAGTCGTTTGGCATGCATGTTGCGATCCTAAAAGGTGTAGCTCGCTTCTCTCCCCTCAGTTATTTTGAGCCGGGGTCATGTATATTACGTGGCCCCGGGAAAATCCCGGGGGAGGGTTAAGATAATCGTCGTTCCGGTAATCACATACGGAGCACGGTTTTGCCGCAGGATTGACAACCGTATTGAACAGGGGTTAGACGCCATGGTGCGATTTTCTAAAGAGAGATTAAAAACCGAATTTGAGACTCTGGCTGTTATTCATATCGAGTATCTCGCGGGATTAGCCAGGGGGCTGACCAGAGATCCAGTCTTTGCCGAGGATTTGGTACAGGAAACCTATCTTCGCGCCTACAATAATTTCGATCTGTTCCGACGGGGAACCAACTGTTTGGCCTGGCTTATCAGGATTATGACCAATACTTACATAAATCATTATCACAAACATAAAAAACTCCCTGTGCACCAGGAGCTAAATCACGATACCTGTTCCAGCGAGCAATTTACCGGAAATAAAGCTTATGATATGCATGATGTTGATGACGAGAAACTTCTGGATTATTACGTTTCGGATCATGTGAAGAAGGCGATCAATTCCCTTCCGGTCGATTATCGGGATATGGTCATTCTCTCGGATTTGAGGGGATTGCCGTATCAGGATATTTCATCTAAGCTGGGATGCCCGATGGGTACGGTAAGATCTCGTCTTTCGCGGGGACGAACTCTTTTGAAAAGAAAGCTAATATCCCTTCAGAATTAAACTCGAACCCTCGGGTGGCCGAGCTATATTTAAAAGAGTAACCCAAACAGCGTGAAAATTACTTTATTGGGGTTATAAAAGTGGTTAAAAAAGCTTGACATATAAGTACGGCATTATTATTATGATTTGCTAAGACGGTTGGGCCCATAGCTCAGCTGGTTAGAGCAACTTACTCATATTCAGTGGGTCCCAGGTTCGAGTCCTGGTGGGCCAAGTAAAGATCCGTAACCGAGGTCGATTAGCTCTGCTGGTTAGAGCGTTCGGTTCACATCCGAAAGGTCACTGGTTCGAGTCCAGTATTGCCCACCATTTGAAAATATGATTGTGTTCTGCGTGAAAGACTGTTGGGAGGGATTAAAGTTGATTGAATCCCGAAGGCTGCCGAAGGTAGCCTCCAACAACACGAAAAACAACAAGAGAATGAGCGTGCGCCGTAGACCGGCGCATTTTTTTATTATATAGCAGGAGGGTAAATTGGAAAAAGATCTGTCTTTGCTATTAAATTTGCAGGAAGTTGACGATCATCTCGGGGAGCTTGAAAGATCCAGAATTTATTTACCGGAAATGATTCATAATCTCGAAAAGGAAATATCCGATCTTGAGAATTCTATAGAGGAAAATATCAACACTCTCAAAGAATCAGAGCTGGAACAAAAATCGTTGGAGCTCGGTATAGAATCCAACAAACAGGAGCTTGATAAATTCCAGACCCAGATGAAGGTTATTAAGACCAATAAGGAATATGACGCTCTTATATCCGAAATCGATAATAAGAAAAGGCAGATCTCGGATGAGGAGGAAAGAGTGCTAACTCTTATGTCGGGGATTGACGAATTAAATGAGAGCTTGACCGAATTAAATAGCAGCTTAAAGGAAGCGCAGGCAAATAACGCCGATCAATTGGCGGCTTTGAGGGAACAAGAATCTACTCTTCAGGCTAAAATAGACGAAAAGATGGAATCGCGTAAGGGTATCGCTAAGGATATCAACCGCCAGATTATCGGGATTTACGAGCGGGTAAGAAAGGGTAAGGGGGGGCTTGTCGTGGTGCCCATCCGCAAGAAAGCCTGTGGCGGATGTTTTAAGCAGATTCCTCCTCAGAGAATTCAGGAAATAAGAAGGGGCGATAGAATTTTCCCTTGCGAGAGTTGCGGCAGAATAGTTATCTGGACCGATGAAAGCAAAGAATAGGTAGAGGTTTATTACCTTGAAAACGGATAATATCAATCTGGCGTTGACATTTGATGATGTTCTCCTGGTGCCATCGAAATCGTCGGTGGTACCCAGGGATATCGATGTCCGCACGAGACTGACCGCGAATATAGCCCTCAATATACCGTTGATCTCCGCGGCTATGGATACTGTCACCGAGTCCGCTATGGCAATCGCCATAGCTCGTCAGGGCGGGATAGGTATTATCCACAAAAACCTGACTATCGAGGAGCAAACTCTGGAGGTCGACAAGGTCAAGCGTTCGGAATCGGGGATGATTGTCGATCCGATAACTCTTGCACCGGACGATTCTATAGGCACAGCTTGGGAAACGATGAAGAAGTTTAAAATTTCCGGGATTCCGATAACCAAAGATGGTAAGCTGGTGGGGATTCTTACGAATCGGGATCTTCGTTTTCACAGAGATCCATCGGTTCCTATAAGCGACCTCATGACCAAAAACAATCTGATTACGGTGCCCGAGGGAACCGGCCTCGAGCAGGCCAAAGAATTGTTGCACAAACACAGGATCGAAAAACTTCTTATAGTGGATTCCCAGAAAAAACTTAAAGGGATGATTACCGTAAAGGATATCATGAAGGGAATTCAATATCCGAAGGCTTGCAAGGACGAGAGGGGGAGGTTGAGGGTCGGGGCTGCGGTTGGCGTCGGCGACGATTTACTTGAGAGAGCGTCCGCCCTGGTATCTGCAGGTGTTGATATCCTCGCGGTCGATTCCTCCCATGGTCATTCCGAGGGGGTTCTTAAAGCTGTAGAGCGGTTAAAAGAAAAATTCTCGGATACGGACTTAATTGCCGGCAATGTGGCGACTTACGAGGGCGCTTCCGATCTCGTTTTGGCGGGTGTGGACGCTGTCAAGGTGGGGATAGGCCCCGGTTCGATTTGTACGACCAGGGTGGTTACCGGCGCGGGAATGCCGCAGATCAGCGCCATATCCGAGGCTGTCCGCGCCTGCGCGAAAAAAGATATACCGGTTATCGCCGACGGTGGTGTTAAATATTCCGGAGATGTAGCCAAAGCTATCGCGGCGGGGGCGGATTCGGTTATGATCGGCTCGCTTCTGGCCGGTACCGACGAGTCTCCCGGAGAAACGCTCCTTTTCGAGGGGCGTTCTTATAAAGTATACAGGGGTATGGGATCCCTTGAATCTATGCGTAAGGGAAGCGCCGACAGATATTTTCAGGAAAGTCACGCCGATAAAATGGTTCCCGAGGGGATTGTCGGCCGTGTTCCGTACAAAGGCTCTCTCTCCGAATCGATATTTCAGTTAATCGGGGGCCTGAAAGCGGGAATG
>JAZGHS010000225.1:0-3913 GCA_036481315.1 Candidatus Zixiibacteriota bacterium
TGTTAAACCACTTAACCTTACCAATTACCATCAATGGGATACCTCCTGGAAATCAATTATGATTTGGGTTTACCAATAACTCATCTCTTCAGTTTCTTTGGGAGCGATTTTAAGCAGCAAAAAAAGGCCAATACCCAAGCCCGCTGTACTGTACAAATTAAACATATATCCATATCGAGTCAAGAAAAAACGTGCCTAGACCCTAATAGTGCAATTCCTTTCATATTAGATAAAACGCCCGAGCCAGCCATAATGTATCCTATTCCTTACATGCAATCCCGAATTCGCACGGAAATGAATCTAATCTTCCGGGTGATACCGAAGTGAATCGCAAGTGATACCTCCCATCTTCGCTCATCCACCATAGTAAAGATAAAAGGAGGTACTGTGCACAGAATACTATTTCTTGATCCTGAATTTCTCCAAAATATTCAGGCGATCCGGGATCATCCCGCTGATCCGGAGATAATAGAAGCTGTAACCGAGGCGTTAAAAAGACTACCCCCCGAGACAGAACGGCTTATTCGGGAGAGATTTTTCGAGGGATTATCACTCTCCGAAATTGCCGAGAGAAGCGATATCGATTTTAAGGAAGTGGTCAGAGCTATTTATGAGGGAAAACGTCAGCTGAAAATCCTGCTTTCCGAATTTGTAAAACGAAGATGGGGGATCAAGCCTGAAGGTATCTGCCGCGTTTGCGGCCATCCTAAAAGAAAGGAAATCGAGAGAATCGTTATCAAGTGTAACAGATCCCGATCGTGGGGTGAAATATGCGCGGCGGTCGAGAAAGCAACCGGTGAACGTTTTCATCCTCCCCAGATTCTAAAAGCGCACATTAAACATATGAATAATAATCAGAAGGAGAATTCCTGATGAAAGAGGAAAAACGTCATATCCAGTTGAGGTTGTCTCCCGAACTCCGGGAGGAACTGGAGACATTATCTCAAAAATACACGATGTCTGTTTCGGATATAGTCAGGGGCGTTCTGCTTTTCGGAATCCCGGTTTTCGAGACCTTGACCGATCTTCGCGGGGAACTTGTCGAAAGATTAGTTACCGTTTTGAAGAAGGAGTCGAGAATATAATAAAAGCCCCCCTTAATTCGGGGGGCTTTTGATAAACTAAAGCTAAATTCTTATTCGGCGGAAGCCAGAATTTCCACGAATTTGGTCAATTGCTCTTTGTAAAATTCGTTCTTGGGATCCTCGGCCATGGCCAGCCTGGTAAGCTCCACCGATTCCGCGCAGTTATCGAGTACGTTGCAGATTTCAGCCAGGGTATCGAGAATCATCGCCTTTGCCCTGCCGGGTTCGGCCAACTCGATTCCCTTGCGGGCAAGCTGTTCGGCTTCCTCCAGATTTATCAGGTTTTCGAAGCACCACCAGGCAAAACCATTAAGCTCTCCCGCGTCATCCATCCAACCTTCCGGTAGATTGGCTTTTTTGAATTTCACGGCGGCTTCATTGTCATGTGTTATATACAACGATTTATCTACCATCAGATCGTTGAACGCCTCTTTCGAGTCGGCATCGTCTTTGCCTGCGGCCAGTTTCAACCCGGCCTCGATATACTGTCCCGCGATATCGAGACGATCCTGCTTTTTGGCAATCCGGGTTACCCTCAGGGCGGTGACAACCTTAATTTCAGGTTTCGCCTTTTCCGATTTCAGCACTTTATCGGCGGCGGCGATCACGTCGTCAAAAGTAAAATGCTCGCCTTTAACCCCGGAATAAGTATTGCTGAATATCTTATACGAAAAGTCGATTTCGGAATTGGTGTTGAGCGATTGAGCTGTGGTATAGTAGCCAACCGCTTCCTTGTATTCTTCTAAAGCGTAACTATAACGTCCCAAAACCGCGGCATCGTTGGCCGACGGTTTAGCGTTGTAACGCTCTCTTTTATGATCGAGCGTAGAGAGATCCGAAACGGCGGATTCCAGAGTTTCCAGATGCATGCTCTTGGTATAACCGACCCATCTATCTAACGTCTGGCCGTCGCTGTTGACCATAATGAAAGTCGGATACGCGCGAACCTTGAACTCCTTGGCCAGATCCAAACCCTCTCCCTTTTCAGCGTCGACTTTGTATAGAAATACCGATTGCAGCGATTTCATTACGTCTGCGTCCTCTTTCGCTTCACGAGCGAAAGTCTTGCAGGAGCCTCACCATGTGGTGAAAAAATTGACCAGAAGCGGCTTGTCGAGCTTTGCCGCCATCGCCTTCGCGTCGGCATACGACCCGGGATCCTCCTTGGCGTATACCGAAACTCCTAAAACAAGAATCAATAATGCGGCTATTAACGCTGTTCTTCTCATGTTTTAGTCCTTTCCAAAACGTGGGGTGATTATTAAAAAACGCGCCTGTTTTCTATTCTTTAAGATAATAACGGTTTTCGCCAGTAATTTGTTTCGTTGATTTGGTAAATGTCCAACGAACTCCATTTTAAATGAGATAAATCAGTCGGAAAATATTATCGTTGATCGAATTATCTCTTTTTGTGGTAATCATATCAAAACTATATTTCCCTGGCGACGAAAGACCAATCGATAAATTGAATCGAGTGGAATAATACGCTTTAAAACAGGCTTAAAACTGATTCAAACAGTGAGGACATTGTTTAGCAACAAAATTGATGATCTCACCACATTCGGGGCAGATTTTAGACGAAATCTTATATTTCTCGTCGTGTTTGCCGATCCGCTCCTGAATCCGACGATAGAAATTTTCGAAATTTTCTTTGTCGAACTTCTCCAGTTTCAGGGTTCCTTTACCGCTCCGCAATCTCAGCTCGATACTATATTTGCCCCAGTTTTTGGAGATTTTCACATGATCGAATTTGCCCCAGGAGAAATCGTCAACCTCTTTATTAATCCCCAGAAAGCCGCTTTTGCAAATCATAAGACGTTTATCGGTCGGCACCAGCGCCATATTTTTGTATCCGGAACGGCACCTTATCTCCCCGAGATTATAAGTCCGATCACCGTCGGGTATGAATTTCATTATCGTATCATGCGGCTTCATTCACCGGGCTCCTTATAATTAATTCCTGTAATTATATTCGGTAAAGATAAGAATTACTTGAACCTATCTCAAATCGCCTATCGAATTCTATCCCGAACCGGTTAAAACCCTCTTCCACCACGGTTTCGAGGAAACGAGATCTTTCATCTTATCCAGAGACGCACGGGCGGCTATCTCCCCCCGCCTGATACTGTATTTTACCCGCGAAAAATTAGCCCAGTGAACAGCCGTGATTTTAGGTGAGATGACCAGATCGGCCAGCCCCAAATCGATCATCCTCAGTCGATCCTGAGCTATAGTATCGGCCCTGAGGATTACCTGCAACCCCGACGAACATTTTTCCTCCTCTTTTATCTCTATGGAAACGTCAACCGCGATTATTTTTTTCGCTCCCATTTTACGAGCGATCTCTACCGGAACAATAGCAACCGGCCCGCCGTCGGCAAGAATCATCCCATCTTGCTCGATGGGAGGAAACGCACCTTCTACAGCGGCTGACGCGTAGACGGCGTCAATTATGGGACCACTGGTCAGCACCTCGGTTTTGCCATAACGAAGATCCATTGCGACGGCGGCGAACGGTATCTTGCAGTTTTCGATCCGGTCATCCTCTAAAAAAGCTTTCAACGGCTCGTAGAGGATCTCTTTCTCCTCCAGCGCTACGTTGGTCAGGGTCCTGATCCCGATATACTGCTTTTTTATATAATAAGCGATATCCCCGAAAAGGTCCCTCTGGTCCTTAACATGAGGCTCCCCCAGGAAACTCAGCCACTTACCCTTAACCCCGAAACTCTCTATATACGAGATTACTTTTTCTTCAACCCTACCGATATCCCCGAGTTGAGCGTACATACCGCCGATTACCGCCCCCATCGACGTTCCCACGATCAGGT
>JAZGHS010000226.1:0-6714 GCA_036481315.1 Candidatus Zixiibacteriota bacterium
AGCCTCGATTGTCTTGTCGGCAAGCTCTTCCTGCATCTGTTCCATCTTGGCCTGCATCGCCTGCATCTGCTTCATCAAATCGCCCATACCTTTTGCCATATATGCTCCTTTTATCAGTCTTAAAAAATAGTCATGCATTTCACTCTCCCTGACGGGCGGCTACTGCCCGATAATTTCTCCTCCCAATTGATCAAACAACTTTTTAACCCCCGGAGATTCCTCGAATATCTTATCCGGCCCGTAAATATCGTTATTCGATTTTCCCGGCTCGGCCGCGCTCAAAACCAGTTCTAAATTGATTTCTCTCGAAAAGAACTCCTTCAAATATGATTCGAAAGCGGCCTTCTTCGAATGTTGAGAAAGCTGATCGTATTGAAATTTCGCGCCGTTGTTAACATTCACGGTTAGAACGCCGTTGTTGTACTCCGCCGGCTTGCACATCGCCGTATACGCGAAAATAGTCTTATCTTTTTTCGAAACAAACTTGCCGAAATTCCCCCATTCCTTCGAAATAAGTTCGATATCAATCTCGCCGTCGAATTCTCGAGAGGGCGCCGTAGGCTCGTCGTCAGCGGGCAGGATATCAGCCGAACCCGAATTGCTCGGCGTTTCGTTAAAGTCGGGGATTTCAGCGGGGAATGATTTTCGATTATTCTCAACCTTTGGCTTCGGCGATATTCCGAAGCGGGGCCGTTGGGAAACGTTATTGGAAATCGAGCGAGACGATTTAAAAAGCTCCTCTAAAGACATAGCCCTGTCCATGGAGGCCATCTTCACCATCGACGTCTCGAACGAATATATCGGATCCAAACCCTGCCTGACCAGCGAACGATAATCGGCAAGGACCGTGAAATATCGTAAAAGGTCGACAATGTCGATATCAGCAACCATCTGTCCGGCGACCTCGAACTCTGTTTTATCCAGTTCGAGTTGTTCTATATCGTCGACACCGTTTTTGATGAGTAATAGAGCCCTGAGATAAGTGGATAACGCCTCGGCCAGTTCCATAGCGTCGCCGCCCGATTTGATGAACTCGCCCAGTTTCGCCAACGTCCCCGGGGCGTCACGGGTGATAATAGATTGTGTAAGATCATGAAGTAATTCGGTCTTGACCAGCCCGAGAATCTCGGCTGTACGAGCCACATCGATTGCTGAATCGGAAAAACTGGAGAGTTGATCCAAAAGCGATAAAGCGTCGCGGAAAGAACCGTCGGCTTTCTTAGCCACCAACAGCGCGGCGCCGGGCTCGATAGTCAACCCCTCTTCGCCGGCAACTTTATTAACAGCATCGGCTAGGGCCGAAACGGGAATACGTTTGAAATCATATCTCTGGGTTCTGGAGAGAATCGTAGCCGGAAGCGCTTGGGGTTCGGTGGTGGCGAAAATGAAAATCACGTGGGCGGGCGGTTCTTCCAACGTCTTAAGCAAAGCGTCGAACGCCTCTTTGGTCAGCCTGTGGACCTCGTCGATAATGTAAATTTTGTATCGTCCGCCAACCGGGCTGTAACGCACATTCTCGCGCAGTTCGCGGATATCGTCGATACCCCTGTTCGACGCGGCGTCGATCTCAAAGACGTCGGGTGACGATCCGATGGTAATTTCTTTGCAAACATTGCACTGACCGCACGGTTCCGGTGTCGGCCCTTTCTCGCAGTTTAACGATTTAGCGAGTACGCGGGCGGTGGTGGTTTTCCCTGTACCGCGCGGACCGCAAAGCAGGTAGGCATGAGATATCCGCCCCGAGGCCACGGCGTTTTTCAACGTGGTCGTGATATGATTCTGGCTTAAGATACCGTCGAAATCGTTCGGGCGGTATCGTCTGGCTAAGGCTAAGTAAGACATCTTCCTAAAATAATAAGTCGCGCACCCACCGTTGTTCCGCCGATTCGAGAAATCGTTCCGGTCTTCCGCTGGGATCAGACTCCCCCGCGGCACACGCCGCTGCCGCTTACCGCTGCTACCTTCCGGTCCTGACGGGGTTGGGCGGCCGGCCGTTGCGCGGGATCCGACCCTTGACTCCACCGAAGCGGAGTTGGGCGCTTCCGGCCGGGCGAGTTTCCCGATCGACAAGACCGCCGGTGGGAATTCAGCCCCGGTATAGCGGGTTCCGGGTAACAGGGCACCGCTGACTCCCCGCCTAGCGCGACAATTTTATGGAGCAGAACGGGATCGAACCGTCGACCTGTACGTTGCGAACGTACCGCTCTCCCAACTGAGCTACTGCCCCGTTATTTACAAACATAACTACCGTGGGGCAAAATATGAAAAGTTGGTGATTATCGCAAGGCTAATTTGACTAGGCGAAATATGACAGCCCTTAGACCTAAGCTCCTATGCCTCAATTTGTTGCAGGGTATAAGCTGCAAGACCGCTACTTCAACATCGTAATTCGTCTATCGAAGCTTCGATCGCCTGATTTCATCCGGAGCATGTAAACTCCAGATGAAACTGTTTGCTTTTTTTCGTCGCGGCCGTTCCAGACGACCCGGTGATACCCCGCGGGCATGGTGTCATCGGTTAATACCCGTACAAGCCTGCCTAAAACGTCGTAGATGTCTATCCTAACCACCGCTTCCTCCGGTAAGCCGAATAGAATGGCGGTGGCCGAGTTGAAGGGATTGGGGTAATTGCCTGAAAGCTCGAAATCCTCGGGGATCCCGGTTAAATCGCTATTATTCAAGCTGGTGGTCGGCTCGCCGTAGATTTCGGCGATCCAGTAGTACCAGTAAACCTCTCTATCCTCGAACATATCGAAAGCGTGCATAACCCACGGGCCGTAAGCGTCGTACCCCACATAATCATCCAAATTCCCGGGGCCGTCGACTTCTCGTTCGGTGTCGTACCATACCCAATACCAGTTAACCGGGGGCTGCTCGCTCCGCCAATCGTTTATCCTGACCGGAACTGCTTGTGGAGAGAATACATCGATCCATACCTGCTCGGCCCAAGGCATGTTGTTTTCGGTCCCTATACTGATATAGAAGTTGATATCCTCGATGGCTATATGCGACGGCACAAAGATGGTGTCGGTTACTCCGGTGGAATCATAATCGGGAATGATTCGGTTGACATCCGACCTATATTCATATCTCTCCCCGTACACCGGCCCGGCCACCGTGAATAAAAGCGAAATTATCAGTATATATCTCATGGTATCACCTCCGGATCTATGAATTTGGTGATTTCGATTAAATTACAAATCGAAGCTCCTTCGGTTAATGAAATCCCAAAGATATTTGATCCAGTTATGAGATAATTACGAACACGAATCATATCTTCCTTGTCTATATATTCGAGTAAGTAGTTTTTCTCATCATCGATTCTTTTAAAGGACCTTCTTTTGTGTATTTTGTATGCGTTAGACAGGTTTACAATTTCATCTTGTAGTTCGTTTACATTATGCCTAAAACTACCGGGGACGGCCTTGTAATAAGAAATAAATTTCCCTATCCAGCCCGAAACAACATAAATTGTATCTGCGCACGCATAGCTAACATGGAATTCGCGTCGTCGTACTGTTCCTTGCGCAATCATATATTCATAACCGTTTAAAGCACTAAGGATATGATCAGCAACTACAAACGATTTGATATACGAATGCAGAATGCTATCTACAATGGCTTTATCTGAATCAGAAATAGAAGACGCTTCCGCACCGAGGGGAGGCCTGAAATAATCTCCAGGAAACAGCGGGGATTTCTGGCGGATAAAGAATAACATATTACCATCTGCCTCGGCTTTTGGACCGAGCTCCAAATATTTCGTATGAGCGAGTGATAAAGTTACTTCTTGTGGTAGCAATCTAAAGTCGCAATTTTGGCCTCTCGCGGGCGTAAGAGCGGAAAGAGAAACCAAACAAATAATAAGCAGTAATTCTCGAAATTTGCTAAAATACTTATTCATCAAAATTCTCCTTGTTGCTATATATTAGGGATGCCAAAAGTCTACTACTTGCGGTTCTACATCCGGGTCAACAACCTGATTAGTGGGAATAAAGTCAGGCCAATCATAATAGGTCGGTTCAAATGTCGGAGGCTCCGTATCTTCATAGTCCGGAGGATCAGGTGGATCGTAAGTCTCCCGACTCGGGGCGGCTATGAGCGAAACATTCGCTCCTTCCTCGACATCGGCTCTATGAGCGACATGGGAACAATTGATCGCGATCATCGCTGAAAGTACCGTTCCAACGGGGAATATTCGATTACATAGAGGCATGCGTTTAAATTACCCCCGGACACTAATAATTGCAATATTTTAGATAACGAATATGTTGGTGGCGCAAGAACAGACTATTTCAACAGAACTGCCCTACGGGTGACAGCATATTCGTTCGAGATCATCCGAATGAAGTAGATACCGCTGGGGCAATTATCCCCCAAACGATCCCTGCCGTTCCAGACGGCGAAATTCCTTCCTGGATCGGGTACTATCTCAGTTATTTCCCGCCCTCTAATATCGAATATCTTGAAAACGTCGGCGGAACCGCCTTCAGATTTTATATACAATGAAGAGTTGAAAGGATTAGGATAAAGAAACAGGGACAACTGTTCGGGTTTGGTAATATCCTCGTCCTCTATACCGGTTTGCAGATCGGCGAGATAGATATTTGTTTCCGCATCCATGCACCATGGTATAGTGAAGATATCTATCTTATTAAAGACAATCCGGGAGGCATCATTGCTAATATCGATAGACATAGGGTGACCGAAATATCCCCATCCGCATTGTTCCCAGTAATAATTCACGAATCCAAACAACGGAGTCGGCTCCAACCACTGTTCGTTTTGACGATAGCTTACCCATACTCCGGACGCTCCGGGAAAATCGTTGGGCCGTGTACTGACAAAATACAGTTTGTTTCCCGCAAATGATATAGCCGGGCTCGATTCGAGCGAATCGGAGTTCACCGGAGAGGGCATTATCTCGGCATCGCTCCATAGGCCGTTCCAATATACGCTTGTAAAAATACTGCCCATAAGATTAATCCAACCCCCGGAATCTTCGGCGCGAACGAAAAACATCTCCGATTCATCCCCGGTCAGGGAGGGACTGATCTCGTCTTGTTCACTGTTTATCGCCTGCCCGAGATTGTACGGTATAGACCATACTCCGTCCGAATTTTCCGTTAACCATATATCAAAACCGCCGTAGCCGCCCGGCCTGTTTGACGCGAAATAAAGACGCTGCCCGTCAGCCGAAATCGCTGGAGAGCAATCATCGTAACCGTCCACCGATAACGAATCGGGGAGCAATCGGTCGAAGGCTTCATACGCACCCCGGTATAATCGGTAAGGATAGTCATCAACCAGGAGAATCTCCCCCGGTTCGGCCCCGAAAGAAGGTTCAGCCTGGAGAAATATACTGCCGCCCCCGTAATATTGGTCATTTCCCCAGTATTCCTGAGCGGCCGCTATGTTTACCGTCAAAATTATAATAACAAAGATATTCTTCATACACGCCTCCTCGCTGGATGGCTATTATAAAGATAACGTATCGCTCCTGATATTGCAAAGCAATTAATAACCTCAAGTTACAGGAGTCGAGCATACTTGACTCCTTCCCTGCCAAAAAAAATCGAAAAAACCTGATTTTTTTCATCATCAACTGACCGATTCTGTCAGTCACCTGTTTTATAATACTCACCAGAAAAGAGGGGCATGAATTTTAACCGAGGAGGAACCGTGAGCTTTTCGTTTATTCTCGACGCGAGCTCCTAACCGGCCGGCGGACAATCTTCGCATGGTTCCAGATCCGGCGCTCCGGTTTTCAATTTTGAAAATCCATCGATTATATCGGAGATATTGAAGGCACAAGAATTATTAACATCGATTGCTACTGCCCATTCAATTCCGCTTCCCGGCGGACATTCGCAAATTAAACCCGCATCGGGCGAGCCAGTTTTAAGTTTTGAGAAACCGTCTATTATATCGGAGATATTAAAAGAATTACTACCGTTGTAATCGCCGACTACATAATAGCAGCCATCAATCGCGTTTAATAGAATCGAAACGTCGTCGGAACCGTAGTTTGCAACGGCCAGATCCAGATCGCCGTCGCCGTCCAGGTCGGCGGCATTAACAGAGTATGGAATAGATCCGGTGGCAAAGGTTGTCTGGGCCGCGAAGGTTCCGTCACCGTTGTTCAAGAGAACCGAAACGTTATCGGACAAGGAATTTGGCGTGGTTAGGTCGAGATCGCCGTCGCCGTCAAGATCGGCAGCAAAAACAGTTATAGGATTACCGCCCGTGGCATAAACGGTCTGGGCCGCGAAGGTTCCGTCGCCGTTGTTTAGTAGAATCGAAACGTTTTCGGGACCATAGTTCGCGACGGCCAGGTCGAGATCGCCGTCGCCCTCTAGATCGGCGGCAAAAACAAAGTAAGGATAGGTGTTCGCGGCATAGATGGCCTGGGTCGCGAATGTTCCGTCGCCGTTGTTCAGAAGAACCGAAACGTTGTTGGAACTATAATTTGCGGTGGCCAGGTCGAAATCGCCGTCACCGTCAAGATCGGCGGAAAAAACAGATAAAGGGTGATCTTCCGCAGTATAAACGGCCTGGTCCGCGAAGGTTCCGTCGCCGTTGTTCAATAGAACCGAAACGTTATCGGATATGAAATTTGCCGTGACAAGGTCGAGATCGCCGTCGCCGTCAAGATCGGCGGCATAGACAGAGTTAGGATAATTGCCCGCGGCATAAACTGTCTGGGGTGCGAAGG
>JAZGHS010000227.1:0-7491 GCA_036481315.1 Candidatus Zixiibacteriota bacterium
CCGCCACCGAGGCCGAGCAGCTTGCGATTATGCAGATGAAGGCTAATAGCGAGGATAAGACCGGCGAAGCTCGCTCTCATTTGGAGAGGCTGGTGACCCTGCTGCCAGAGAGCCGTCGGGCGCATTATCTGATGGGTATTTTTTATTTCGGCCAACAGGAATGGCCTGGTGCTGAAAACGAATTTACCATAATCACCAGCCTCGACCCCGATTTCGCTCCGGTCTACAATATGCTCGGTTATGCGTATTCCAATCAGATGAAATATGCGGAAGCAATCGATGCTTTGAAGCATTACGCAAGCCTACGCCCGGATGATCCTAATCCGTATGATTCTATGGGTGAGATCTATCTTCATAGCGGAGCTTTTGAAAATTCGATTATGGCCTATGAATCCTCATTAAAACTCGATCCCAGATTCAACGCCTCCCATGCGGGCCTTGGGCATAACTACTGCTTCACCAAAGATTTTGAGAAAGCCCGCGAGCAATATAATATGTTCCGTAGCGGGGCTAAGAGTGTCGCCGACACCAATATCTATTATTTCTGGACAGCCGTTGCTTTTGTTCACGAGGATAAGATGGATGACGCGATTTCTATACTGCGGGAGCAGTTTGATTTTGCCGGAGAACGTGGCATGGTTGGCACGCAAGGAGCCTGTTGTCAGCAACTGGCGCTTGTATATTTAGAGCGGGGTGATTATAAAAAAGCGCTGGCCGAGGCCAAAATCGAGCACGATTTGGCTAAAGACCCTAAACTTCAAAAAGCGGCAGTGGAGAACATGGTACGAAATGCCAATGCTATAGAGGCCAGGGTATATTCGTTACAGGGAAAAAACGACGAAGCAAAGAAGCATCTGGAAAAATTCAGAATTTCGGCGGAGTCGTCTGGCAATGAGATCAACATCGATAACTATCATGGCTTGGCCGGGCTGGTGGCGTTTTCCATGGATAATCACACCGAAGCAGTCGAACATTTTTCATTAGCCAACGAGCAGAATATGTATCAGCAGTATTATCACGCGATGGCGCTCGAGGGTGCCGGCAAAACCGACGAGGCCAGAGAATTATTCGAAAAAGTCGTGCATTATAACCGCAATAATTTTGTCTACGCGTTTGTACGCGATGCGGCAAAGGGGAGGATGTAAAATATACTATTAGGTGGCCATGTCGAAAGCGCAGTAAGTATAAAAAGTCATGTTAAAAAATGGACCGATTTATAGGGGGCGGGATAACCGGTCGTTCGAATTTAAACCAGTAGTCGTTTCAAAGCCGTAAATAAAAGGTGATTTGAATTCAATATTTAAATTGCTACAAATTCCACCAATAGCTGGCTTTTACCAAAAATACGTTTTCCGACTCTCCGGAAAACAACCGATTTAAATCGCGTGAAATATCAAGATCGTTTAGATTATCATCAGGCTCCGACCTGGCCCTGGTCCAGACCGCGTAAATGGTGCTTCCGGGGATATATTCCCAGCGCAGAACAAATGTCGAATTCAAAGCGGCGTAATTAAAATCCTTTTCATCCATCGAGTAAGGAGCGTAGTTTTCTCCGCCCAGGTAACGTCGATAACTTCTATAATCAATTCCTGATATATATCCCTGGCCCGATAACTGGCAGGACAGGTCGCGCGTAAATGTGATACTTACCGTTAATTGCAGTGCCAGTTCGTCCTGATACATGTCCGCGAAAATCGTTGTATCGTCATCGATATTTTCGATCCATCTGATTTCCTGGAAAGTCCTGATGTAGTTTGTTCCGGCGGAAAACTCCATATTACTGACCGGACGATATTCGATGCCGACATAATTTGCCCACCACCTGCCATAATGCGCGTTACCGCTGCCCGGATTGAGATTGAACGATACTTTTTTGCGCCCATCGGAATTCAGGGACGCCCACCAACTCCAGGAATTCGGCCTATCCCAGATGCCGTTGCCGCGGGTTTCGCGGTCATCGTATTCAGCGTTCTGGACGTTGAAACCTGCGCCGAGAGTCCAATTATTAATGAACTCGACATATGTATTGAAATTCGAGCCTTTACTTGTGTTATAGCCCTCGTAATTCCAATCGGCATACATATTGAAGTTGTTCCAGCTGTTACGGATTATCCACCAGTCATCTTTAGTGCGATATTGCAACCATAACCAACCGCCTTTTTCATCGTTGCGGCCCAAATATCCCAATCGGTTTAAATCAAGGTGGGTATCTTTTATATTTATTCCCAGCGAGCCTCTCAGGTATTCCCCGGCCGCCCGTTCAAATTCTCCGGTGAAGCCGTATCCTATATTTTCATTATCCACACGGCTGAAAACAGTCTGACCGCTAACGCCCCACATTCCGCTCTTAGTAAGCAGACGCCAATCAACTCCTCCGGTAGTAACGGGATATTTTTTATCTTGTGTCGCTGATGTCAACATTCCGCCGATGTTGGAATTTCCCAAAATATCCTGTTGTATTCGGAAAACGGAGTAATTGGCTCGCGGTTCGACGATCCCATCAAGATTATTACCTGAAAGATCTACATAATCTGCTTTTTCTTCCTGAGTAACTGTGTTAAGAAAAGCGATTGAGGTACCGCTACTAAGCTTGCCTGTCAGTTTAGCGGCTCCGAGTATTGTGGTCGACTTGGGGTAATAAGAGTAATAGTCAAAATCGGGATCGTAGCTACGATAATCCTCATCATCGATTCCGCCCCGTGGTGGACGCCCAATACGGCGCGAATAAAAGAGGCTATAACGAGTATGGAACAGATTTGCGCCCTCCACAAAGAATGGTCTTTTCTCTTCATAATAAGTTTCGTAGGTTGACAGGTTTAAAACGGGGCGGTCGAGTTCTACCTGCCCAAAATCAGGATTAATGGCGGCGTCGAGAATCAGGTTGGATGACAGACCGTATTTAATATCAAACCCAATGTTATTCATATAATCGCGGCCGTCGGGATTGCCCTGGTCCTTTGGCTCGGTTTCTATACCAGAAACAGCATAAGGTAAGACTTCTAATTGGCGTGAAGGCGTGATATTGGTAAGCCCTGTAAGATGTCCGAAGCGTGAGACAAAGCCGCCCTTGGATTGAGGCGAAAACGCCCACCACGGCGATTCGACCCGTCGACTGATATAGCGGGTGACGTTCATGCCCCATATATGTTCATCTTTTTCAGTAAAGCGAAGACAATGATACGGGATACGAAGCTCTGCCGACCATCCCCACGGTTGCGTTTTGACCGCCGATTCCCATACGCCGTCCCAGGAAAGATCGCTGTTGGTATCGTTAAACAACCTATAATCCTGTTGGACTCCCGCGGCGCTAACGTCAAATCTGAATCCTGTCTGATGATCATGATATGGGTCTAATCGAACCGTTACAATATCCGAATCGCCCCAACGATCACGTCTGACAAGTTGCCTGGCGATTTTATCGGGTTCCGAATCAAAACACCAGAACGCGAAATACAAAGCTTCATCATCGTAAACAACGGCTACCAGAGTTGATTCTGTGGCAGCGGTACCTTCGTCCGGCTCACGCTGAATAAAATTCCGGGCATATTTAATCACTTCATTTTTCCAGGCCTTATCTGTTAAATCGCCATCGATTATGGGAGCAGAGGGATTAATCCGAACTGCTCTTAATTCCGGAACGATGATTTCATCCGATGAGGACTCGTCGGAATACGCTATATTGTTTGTAGATAAGATTAATATTAAAACAATAAGGTTTGAAAAATATGCTCTATGTTTCATGTTAATCTCTCCTTAAATGAAAAGTGGCGGCCATCACATTTCCCTCTCGATTTTTATACGATTAACTGTAATAATGGTTACATTTGAAGATGAAAAAACATAAATATTTTAAGATGTTCTAGTATTTATAGAAATCGCAGGACAAAAATATAATTAATTCTAAGCTTATCAGGAGGATGCTAAAGTAAGTTAAAAATATGACCTGCCCCAGTCTCTTGTACCATTGTTTAAGTTAGTTCGGCTATAGCAAAACTCAAGTTTGGTTGAGGTTCTATACATTCAAATTCCTTATTCCAAAACTATACCGATTTATGGGAGGAAATTCTCTCAGATCCATCTTTAACAAGCAAAAAGCAGCCGGTGGGGACCATATTAAATTATTCTAATGTCTTCAATTAATATGAGCAATTAATTAATAATCCGGTTAATTCGGGCACGCAGTTTGCAATAATGTAAATAACGAATATGGGCAGAGTTTGAACCTGTTGAAGGACAAAAAGTTGGGATTTCAAAATGATGTCTTGTGTGCAATTTTATTCATATTTATGAAATGGAGGATTCCGTAATACAAACTTGAGGACTAATTCGCTTTTAAACATAAGGAGAAATAAATGAAAAATCTAAAAAATCTAACTGCAATCTTTGGCATCCTTACCCTCTTAGTTTTGGGATGCAGTGAAATTCAAAATCCGCTTGATAATTCGGATCTATCCTATTCCAATCCCCCGAGTTTTGCTTCGATTTCCTTACCCCCCGGGGCAGTATTGGATTCAGCAGTCCTTTCTCTCTACGCGGAGGACTTTGCGGGTACTGCCGATCACCATGTTAACATTCATAGAGTTACAGCGCCATGGAATGAAGCAACAGTAACCTACAATAACTTCGCTGCCAGTTACAATCCGGCTGTGGCTGCCTCATTTATAGCTATCGGAACCGGATGGTATTACTGTGAAGTGACTTCGCTTGTTCAGGATTGGTTGGACGGCATCTATCCCGATTATGGCTTATTTATTGAACAACCGGAGGCTGAGGCGACAAGATTTGCCAGTAGCGAATACGCTAATCCCGCTTTGCATCCCATGCTCAAGATCTGCTATTCCCTGGGCGGTTCATCGGAATGCGTTATTATTCAGCGCGGCACCAACGGCATAGTAAGTGATGCCAATATCGTGGCAACCTTACCTACTACAAATCTCGGAAATGAAGATCTGATCTACATCACTACCGTTGGGAGTTACAAAAAACAGTCTTTATTCCAATTTAGCGTCGAGGTAATTCAGGAGCTGGCCGCTATCGGCGATACGGTATGGATCGATGAAAACCAGAATGGGCTTCAGGACGGCGGAGAGCCGATATTTCCAGACGTGACCGTTAACCTCTACGACTGCCAGGACAATTTCATCGCGACTACGGTTACAGATGGCGACGGATTCTACATATTCGATAACCTGACCCCCGGCGATTATTACGTTGAGTTCATCAAGCCCGAAGGCTACGACATAACCTTGCAGGATCAGGGTGCGGACGACGCAATAGACAGTGATGCTGATCCGATCACCGGTAAAACTGTATGCACTACCCTGGATCCGGGCGAATATGACCCGACATGGGATTGCGGTTTGTACCTTGAACCTCAGGATGGCTGCACCTTGACTATCGGATTCTGGAAAACTCACGCCGGATTCGGTCCTCAGGCTAATGTCCTCAGCCAGTACCTGCCCATATGGCTTGGTAACGCTGGAGGAAGCGAAAGCATAAATGTAACCGATTCCACAATTGCTCATGATATACTTATGCGCAACGTCTACGGAAAGAATAAAAACGGAATAACCAAGCTTTACGCTCAGATGCTCGGCGCGAAATTGAATATTGCCGCCGGTGCGGAGGGTACCGATGTTGCCGCTGTGATTTCCGCTGCCGATGATTTTCTGGCCGATCATTACTATACTGACTGGAATTCCCTGAATAAGGCGACTAAAGGAATGGTACTAGGCTGGATGTCCGCCTTTGACTATTACAACAACGGCCTTACCGGCCCGGGGCACTGCGACTGATTGGATAGATAATCAAGCAATTGAGATACAAACAAGAAACCCGCGGAGTCAGTATCCCGCGGGTTTCATTTTGCCTGTAATTTGACTTGATTGTTAGCTCCACTAGCACACGCTTATCTTTTTTGCTCCAATGGGCGATTTCCCGGCAATAAAAAATAATAGCGCAAATTTACTCCACCTTACAATTAATAGACCAAAATAATCCATATTTCGCTTGCGCTAAGCTCGACAGCTTATATATTAAATGAAAATGGATGTCATTTTCAATTTAAACCGGGGAGATTTTTTTGGAAACTTTGAAGATTCTCGAGAACGGCGGCAAAACAGTTTCGATAACTGATGCCTCTGTCGGGCAATTTAAAGCCTCGCTAAGGGGAGAGCTGTTAAGACCGGGCGACGAGCAATACGATCAGGCTCGTACAATCTGGAACGCGATGATCGATCGCAAACCGGCATTAATCGCCCGCTGTACCGGAGTGGCGGATGTTCAGCTTGCCGTTAAATTCGCCGCTGAAAATAATCTTTTAACCGCCGTGAAGGGAGCCGGACATAATATCGCGGGTAACGCGGTTTGTGACGGCGGTTTGATGATTGACTTATCACAAATGTCATCGGTCAGAATCGATCCCGATGCCCGTTTGGCTCATGTTGGGCCCGGCGCTCTTTTGGGTGATTTTGATCATGAAGCCCAGGCTTTCGGACTCGCGACTCCCCTTGGAATTAACACTACCACTGGCGTTGCCGGCCTCACATTGGGAGGGGGATTCGGTTGGCTCTCGCGAAAATACGGCTTGACTGTTGACAGCCTTACCGCTGTTGATATTGTAACCGCCGACGGCAAATTCCTGCATGCGAGTAAAGATAAACACCCTGATCTGTTTTGGGCGGTACGAGGCGGTGGTGGAAATTTCGGAATCGTAACTCGATTTGAATTTCGACTCCATCAGGTAGGACCTGAAGTACTGAGCGGGCTGATCGTTTTCCCCCTCGAGGACGCGGTTTCGGCTTTAAAGCAATACAGGGAATATGCCAGGGGATTAGGTGACGATACATGTGTTTGGGTCGTTCTAAGAAAAGCGCCTCCTCTTCCGTTTCTTCCCGAAGATGTCCACGGAAAAGAAGTAATTGTTTTCGCGGTTTTCCATATGGGCGATTTAGAAGCGGGCGCTAAAATAATCGATCCTATTCGCTCGTTTGGAAACGCGGTAGGTGAACATGTAGGAGTTATGCCTTTCACCGCGTGGCAAGCGGCATTTGATCCGCTTTTAACTCCGGGAGCGCGCAATTATTGGAAATCTCATAACTTTATCGATCTCGATGATGAAGTTATTGATCTTGCCGTGCGTTATACCTCGACACTTCCTTCTCCGCAATGCGAAATATTTTTCGCGATGCTGGGTGGCGAAACCGGAAGGATTGCCAAAGACGCGACCGCCTATCCACACCGAGAAGCGAATTATGTGCTTAATGTACATGGCCGCTGGGATGACGCCGGCGATGATAAAAAATGTATTGGCTGGTCTCGTGATTTCTTTAATGCTTCAGCGCCATTCGCGACGGGCGGCGTTTATATCAATTTCATGACAGAAGAGGAAACAGATAGAGTAAGCGCGGCATTCGGATCGAGCTACGACCGTCTTAAAAAGATTAAACGGAAATACGATCCAAAAAATCTCTTCCGCATGAATCAAAACGT
>JAZGHS010000228.1:0-5417 GCA_036481315.1 Candidatus Zixiibacteriota bacterium
CCGATAAATAGGCAAAGCCATACCCGCGGATAGAAAGCCAATTTGGAAATATCGCAAAAGCAAAAAATCTGCTCGGGACTCGAATCCTGTCCGTTATTCAAGGGATTGAAAAAATCCGAACTCGAGGAGATTTCCCTTCTTTCCGATATAATCCCGATAAAAAAAGGGCAGATTCTATTCACCGAGGGCGATATTGCCCATGCCTTTTATGTCGTCTGTTCGGGACGTATGAGAGTTTACAAATTATCGTCGTCGGGACGCGAGCAGACGTTGAAGACGTTGAAGGCCGGAGCGTCGATGGCCGAGGCCGCCTTATTCGCCGACGGCAAATATCCCGCGTATTCGATTGCCCAGGATAATTCCGAGCTTATCAGGATCGACCGGCTCGGTTTCATTCAACTAATCGAAAAAAATCCGCAGATCGGCTTGAACATGATCGCTTTGTTATCCGAGCGGCTTCGTAATTTCACCAAGAAGATCGAGCAGTTATCGTTGATGGGCGTAGTGCCGAGATTGGCGGAGTATATCACCCAGAGTTCTCAGGGCAAAACCGAATTCGCGCTGGATATATCGAAAGGCGATCTGGCGTCGTTGCTTGGCACTGTCCCGGAGACGTTATCCCGGGCGTTTGCCAAGCTCAAATCGGGCGGGTATATTCATGAGACCGGAAGCGCCATCCATATCAACAACCCGGTCGGCCTTTCGGAGATCGCCGAAAGCTACGAGTAATATACAAGCAACAATTATATAGCGTGTCATTGCGAGTGGATACTAATCTCCACAAGGGAACCCTCAATCGCCGACCTTGAGTTAACCCTGTAGAGATGGAAAAATCATGGAAGACAAATTAATCCTTTGAAGGGATATCAATTATCAATTCGCAACAAAAGGAGAGTAAATATGAATAACGGTAACAGCATACTTGTAACTGGCGCAACGGGCCAGCAGGGCGGCGCGGTGGCCAGAGAGCTTCTGGCTAATGGCTATAAAGTCAAAGCGTTTACGAGGAAACCGGAAGGCGAACAGGCCAGGGAGTTGGCCGAACTGGGCGCTGAGATAGTGAAAGGGGATCTTGACGATCCGGCGTCGTTGGAAAACGCGATGAAGGATACCTGGGGCGTTTTTGCGATCCAGAACACCTGGGAAGGCGGAGTGGAGAAGGAAGAGGAGCAGGGAAAGCGTACGGCCGAAATAGCAAAGAAAATGGGAGTGAAGCATTTAGTCTATACTTCTGTCGGTTCCGCCGACAAAAACACCGGAATTCCCCATTTTGATAACAAATTCAGGGTGGAGGAAACAATCAGGGGTCTTGACCTCCCATCCTATACGATCTTGAGACCGGTGTTTTTCATGAATAACTGGATCTCTCAGTGGTTTAAACCCGGAATTGACGAGGGGAACGTAGCTATCGGGATCAAGCCGGAAACGAAACTTCAGATGGTCGCCGTTGAGGATATAGGCAAGTACGGCCTATGGGCTTTTCAGAATCATGAAAAACTCAACGGCCGCGCTATCGATATAGCCGGTGATAACCTGACAATGCCGGAAACGGCCAAAATCATAGGTTCGGCCGCCGGGAAAGAGATCGGCTTTTTCCAGGTGCCGATCGAGGAAGTTCGAAAATTCAGCGAGGATTTCGCTCTGATGGTGGAGTGGTTCGACAGAGTGGGATACAACGCGGATATCCAGACCACCTCGAAAGAATCCGGCATCAAGCCTACTCGTCTCGCCGATTGGGCGGCCAGTATGGAATGGTAGCTAGATAGAGCAAGCATCAAGGGTGTCGGATCATCGGATTGGGCACCTTTATTATTATGAGGATAAGAATCCCTGAATTTCAAGGCCCGGGAAATAAATAATACTCCGCACTGTTAAGCATAATGCGGCATGAAAAATCTCCGTCTATTGACCGAAGTCAAAGCCTATCACATGTGATTTCCTGTATCTTCCGGCCATGTTCGACAATAAAACGAGAACCACGAGAATAATCGACTCAAAATCGGGATAATGCGGTCGATCAATCCCGGTAGGAAATAGTTTAAGGGGGAATCAATGCCTGTTAGAGACATTATTTTAATCGACGAGGATAAGTGCGACGGTTGCGGATTGTGCATACCGTCATGCCCCGAGGGCGCGCTGGCTATTATCGACGGTAAAGCCAAGGTGGTATCGGAGAGTTACTGCGATGGCATGGGCGCCTGTATCGGGGAATGCCCCCAGGACGCCATGACCGTGATAAAGCGCGAGGCACCGGAATTCGACGAGGCCGCGGCGCTGGAGAATATGAAAAAAGCCGAACTGGCCAAAGAGCAGGTTGTTCAACCGGTTCCTGCTCCGCAGTTTGGAGGATGCCCCGGTTCGCGGGAGATGGTGATAGAAAAAAAGAATAAGCCGCCGGTCGCTTCAACGGAATCGATGTCGTCGGAGTTGACCCAATGGCCGGTGCAATTGCACCTGGTCTCCCCCTTGGCTCCCTATTTCAACGGCAAGGAATTGCTTATCGCCGCCGATTGTGTACCGTTCGCCGACCCGAATTTCCATCAGAAGCTGTTGAAGGATAAATCGATCGTGATCGGATGTCCCAAGCTCGACGATACTTCGTCATACGCCCCCAAACTTGCCGAGATAATCAAGAATAACGATATCCCTAAGATAGTGGTGGCATATATGATCGTCCCCTGCTGTATGGGGATTGTAGCCATTGCCAAACAGGCTGTGGAGCTTTCCGGCAAGGATATTCCGGTGGAACCGTTGATGATTGGTATTGACGGCGAGCATCAGAAGTCTCCGTTTTAGAATAATTTATTTTCCCAATAACCTTGACAACCGGTTTCGGGCGAATATATTGGGCTTCGCGACGCGGGGTGGAGTCCGCCACAGGCGGAGTAACTCGCCGGGCTCACGGCCACCCTGGTTTGAAAATTGAATTAGATTTGACGCGGGGTGGAGCAGTCTGGTAGCTCGTCGGGCTCATAACCCGAAGGTCGTAGGTTCAAATCCTACCCCCGCTATTTTTTTTTGCCTGCAATGTTCTTCGTCTATGTAATAAAGTCATCAAACGGAAAGCGATATACCGGCTATACCTCTGATCTATCCCGTCGTCTTGAAGAGCATAATTCCGGCGCCTGCAAATCAACCAAGTCGGGTAATGGGTGGAAAGTCGTTTACTCTGAAGAATTCCCAACGAGATCGGAGGCCATGAAACATGAAAAATGGCTCAAAAGCGG
The DNA here is from genome assembly GCA_036481315.1 of Candidatus Zixiibacteriota bacterium. Taxonomy (GTDB): domain Bacteria; phylum Zixibacteria; class MSB-5A5; order UBA10806; family UBA10806; genus JAZGHS01. The sequence goes on from JAZGHS010000228.1 coordinate 3,228, forward strand.
TATAGGCAGAAAATTCCTCGATAATACGCGGGTTGGAATCTCCGCCGCGGCGGACAGGCGGAGTAGCTCGTCGGGCTCATAACCCGAAGGTCGTAGGTTCAAATCCTGCCCCCGCTACCAAGCTTAAACCCCTAAGGTTCAAAGACTTCAGGGGTTTCTTTTTTATCTGGAATCTGCTCAAAACCGCCATTTTCTAACAGTTTTCTAACAGATTTTCCGAGCATGATCTTATCCAGCCGTTGGCCGAACTCATGGTGATCATCGTTCATTAGATGACCGTATCGGTCAAGGGTGATTGTTGCTGAACTGTGTCCCATTTGCATCTGTATAAACTTTATGTTCTCCTTCAGACCTATAAGCATGGCGCAGTAGGAATGACGCAAGTCATGGAAGCGTATCCGTCGTAGTCCGGCGCGTTCCAACGCAGGGTGGAATTGTCTCTTAATTATGTTATCAGGATCCAGGGCTGTACCGACGGTTGATGTGAATACTAATCCGGTTTCGTTCGTACCAGAATTTTCCCGGTACTGTGCCAGTACGTATTGCAGTGCAGGTGTCATGACGATCTTCCTGTGGGAACCCTTTGATTTCGGAGTGGTAAATTGTCCTTTATAAAGCGATCGCTGCACAAATATCTGACCTGAGGACCAGTCTACGTCTGACCATGTCAATCCAAGCAGCTCGCCTCTTCTCATTCGGGTGATCACGGCGGTGAAGTAGAGCGAAACATATTTGGGAGTGATTGCCTTTAGAATTAGCTTGATCTCAGCGGGATACAGAAAATCTGGCTCTTTGGATTCCAAACGGGGCCTCTTGAGATACAGGGTCGGATTATTTCGTATATAACCCCATTCCAACGCATGCGAAAACATCTCCTTTAGAGGCACGATGATATTTATGACGGATTTCGATGACAACCCCTCCGACGTGATTTTTCGAGAAATGATTTCCTGCAGTTCTCTGGCAGTGATTTTCGAAATCGCCTTATCCCCTATATAAGGATTAAGGTGCAGCCTGATAATAGATTCATAGCTTGAGTAGGTGGATGATTTGACATTTATTGCTGCGTAATTTTCAAGCCACTTCCTGGCGTAATCCTTAAACTTGATTTTTGGGATATCATGGCTGTTGCCGTTATCAATTTCTGACCTGCCTCCGGTTATTGTACCACTTTTTAAGTTAGTCCTACCGCCATTCTAGTCAAGTCCTTTGTTAATTTAAACGCTTCCGGTGCAGGCGGTCGGTAGCCCAGTGAGCTGTGTGGACGCCTTGTATTGTAATGCCGGCGCCAGCCTTCAATCAGGATTTTGGCTTCATTCAGAGTGTAGAAGATCTCGCCGTTAAGCAGCTCATCTCGGAGCTTACCAATGAATGATTCCACATAGCCATTCTCCCAGGGACAGCCCGGTTCGATGAAGAGCGCCTGGATATCCAGGTTTTTAAGCCAACTCCTCACAGCCTTGGCTGTGAACTCTGCTCCGTTATCGGAGCGGATATAAGCTGGAATGCCTCTTTGTATAAACAGATTACCGAGACAGCGCAAAACATCTTCAGAAGTCAATCGGCGACTGACCTCGATGGCCAGACACTCCCGGGTATACTCATCCACGACCGCCAGCAATCGTATTGGTTTGCCGTTATGAATGCGGTCGAAAGCAAAGTCATAGGACCATAAATGACCAGGATACTCTGCTCGCCTGCGTATACAGGAGCCATCGTTGAACCATAAACGGCTGCGTTTCGGCTGTTTCTTCGGTACCTTCAGCCCTTCCTGCCGCCAGATGCGCTCAACTCGCTTATGATTCACCTGATAGCCATCCTGTCTCAATAAAGCTGTGATCCGCCGGTAACCATACCGACCGTACTCACACGCCAACTCAGTGATCCGATTAATCAATCGTCTCTGTTCATCTGTGATCCGAACCCGATGCCGCTGGGTTGATCTGGCTTGGCCAAGTACCCGGCAGGCCCTCCGCTCGGATATCCCCGGCAGCCGACGAACCCGATCAACCACTTGACGACGTCGAGCCGGGCTGGTCAGTTTCCCGAGGCCGCCTCCTTCAAGATTGAAATATCCAAAGCCTGCTCCGCTACCAGCGTCTTCAAACGGGCGTTCTCAACCTCCAGCTCCTTAAGACGCTTCGCCTGGTCCATCCGAAGACCGCCATATTCCTTACGCCAACGGTAATA
>JAZGHS010000229.1:0-9583 GCA_036481315.1 Candidatus Zixiibacteriota bacterium
AGTAAATTCGATAGATTTTTAATTATTTTTCGAACCAAAAATTATCTTGACAGTAAAATACGATGGGGCTAATATGACAATTGTCATATGAAAAAAAAGGAAATTTTACTGGAGGTGCTTGAGTGAGGAAAATCGTTGTTGCCTTAACGGCTTTGGGGATGATTCTGAGTATTTTTGCTGTTATCGGGACCGCTGACGATGCTGCGCATAAGTATGTTGGTACATCGAAATGCAAGACCTGTCATAAGAGCGAAGCAAAGGGCAATCAGTTCGGTAAATGGTCTGAGTCCAAACATGCCAAGGCTTACGAGGCATTGGCTTCGGAGGCGGCTATCGCTATTGGTAAGGAAAAGGGTATAGATAATCCGCAGACCAGCGATCAATGCCTCACCTGCCATGTAACCGGCTATTCCGCCGCTGCGGAATTGAAAGCCGAAAGCTATGACCAGACCGAGGGTGTCGGTTGTGAGGCATGTCATGGAGCCGGAGCCGATTATAAGAAGATGAAGGTTATGAAAGACCAGGCCGCCGCCATCGCCGCCGGTTTAGTAATTCCCACCGAGGAGACCTGCAAAGGCTGTCATAATGAAAACAGCCCGACTTTCAAAAGCTTCAACTTCGAAGAAGCCTCTGCCGTTATTGCCCATCCCAAGCCCGAGAAGAAATAGAGTATTTACGCTGTAAATAATTAAAGGGAGACTCCTGCGGTCTCCCTTTTTTTATGATATTATGTCGGGTATTATTTTTTAAAGATGCCTAAAATTCTATCTCGTAGAAACGCGGGGGCTTTTTCTTTGATACAGCTTTTCTGAACCAGGGATTTCATTTTTTTCTCGAATTCGAAATGATCGCAACACAGCCTGCATAAATCGAGATGCTTGTCGATCTGGTCCGAAGTGAGATTGTCCAACTCACGATCCAGATATTCGTTAAGCCTGTCGACCGCTTCCTGGCAGGTCATCATTCGTTCCCCTTTAAAATCCCTTTTTCCTTGGCGAAATTCCACAGTAGTTTTTGCAGGATTTTCCTGCCCCTGAATATTCTCGATTTTACAGTTCCCACGCTTATGTCCAGGATTTCAGAAATCTCCTGGTAGCTGAACCCCTCGACATCACTAAACAACACCGCAAGCCTGAATTGTTCCGGGACATTTTCTAAAGCCTGGAGAATATCGTCGGAAACGTAATCCTTCAAAGCCTGCGTTACCGCCTCCGCACTCTTGGCATGGGATTTATCGCCGGCGGAAATAGTCTTAACTAATTCATCGGCAAGGCAGAAATTCTCTATAGCCTGGAAATCAACCATTTCCGGTTCCTGCTTTTTCTTGCGATAACGAGTCCGAAAAGTGTTGGTTAGAATTGTTAAAAGCCATGCGCGAGCGTTAGTTCCCCGCTCGAAGCGATGAAAGAACCTGTACGCCTTTAAATAAGTCTCCTGGACAAGATCCTCGGAGTCCTTGACATTTCTGGTCATTCTAAGGGCGATATTATAGAGATTATCCAATAAAGGAAGGAACAACTCCTCAAACTCTCTATTTTTCGCTTGATTGTTTTTTTCGGCAGCCATACTATTACCCAAATCTATTAACGTTTCAAGAAATGTAATTAACGTTATGCGGAAATTTTGTCAAGGATTAATCTTAAAGACCCTCTTATTGGCTTTGATTAGTTGCATGTACAGCAACGTGTTCGGAGACGATAATAAGATTTCTGAAGATATTTATTGGATCAAATTCGTAGATAAGGGTAATAATGTCTCTATTACGGTATCCGAAAAAGCGATTGAACGCAGATCGGTAAGATCGTCTTCGGCGGGATATTCGTGGTATGATATCCAGGTTTGCGATGATTATATTCGGGAATTAAAGCGAGCTGGTGTTCAGATTAGAAACATTTCGAGGTGGCTGAACGCGGTAAGCGCAGTAGTCGATCGTTCTCAATTAAATGAAATCCGCACGCTTGACTTCGTGGATGATATTTCGAGAGTATCGTCGTATTCCCGCCAGATACCACAGCCGTCGGGGGGAATAACGTTTCCCCCACCCAAGATCTCGGCATTCGATTACGGTCCGTCGGCGGCCCAGATAAATATAATAAATATAGATTCTCTTCATAATTTGGGATTCTCGGGAAACGGGATATTGATAGGCGTTTTAGACACCGGATTCGATACCAGCCATACCGTATTTTCCGAAATGAGATCGGATGGCAGAGTTCTGGCGACCTATGATTTTATAAACGGCGATTCCAATGTTGTCGACGGTCAGGATGTCCAGAGATCGCATGGCACGCAGGTTCTCTCCGCGCTGGGAGGGTTTGCCGAGGGTTCGCTAATCGGTCCCGCTTATGGCGCCGATTTCGTGCTGGCCAAAACCGAGATGGTATTAAACGAAGTTCAAGCCGAGGAGGATAATTGGGTCGCGGCCGCCGAGTGGATGGAAGCTTTGGGTGTCGATATCATTTCCTCGTCGTTGGGTTATATCGACTGGTACGATACCAGTCAGGTCGACGGCCAAACCGCGGTGGTTACCCAGGCGGCGAATATCGCGGTTTCATTGGGTGTGATTGTGGTTAACGCCGCCGGGAACGAGGGAAACACGTCCTGGCGCAAAATGATACCGCCGGCAGATGGTGATTCGGTTATCGCTGTGGGTGCGGTAGATCCTCTCGGGGAGATTGTCGGATTCTCATCCCGGGGGCCTACCTCCGACGGCCGTATCAAGCCCGATTTCTGCGCGATGGGAACGTCGGTTTATTTAGCCAGCTGGTACGGCGGCTATGGTTTTTCCGGCGGGACGTCGTTTGCGACACCCTTGATTGCCGGGGGCGTGGCGCTTTTATTGGAAGGGCATCCCGATTGGACGGCTGCCGATATTATTAGAACGATGAAAGCGGGATCGTCGCATAGATATTTGCCAAACAACACCTATGGCTGGGGTGTGCCCGATTTCGCGGCGGTTTATTATAGTCAACCGGGTCCAGCGCCCGGATCGGGATCACCTGTAATGATCGCTCCCCATCCGGCCATCGATTCTGTGATATTTTACCTCAATATGTCGGCTACGGGGATAGGTGAATTATCGATCCACGATCTTTCCGGAGCCGAGGTCAACATTTTTTCTCTAAATAACGGGACCGACGGGATTATGATATTTACCTGGGACGGTAAGAACGCGGGCGGAAAGAATGTCGCGTCGGGAATTTATATCTGCCAGTTCGAAAGCGGCGGCAGGCATGCTATCGAAAAACTATTTTTCGTTTCAAATCGCTGATTCTTGTTCCTTTTTCGTAACAGTTGCTAATTATATTTTCATACTGTAACAGTGTCGAGTTTCATTCCATACTGAGGAGGGGATTCGAGTATCCCCGTTTTCGATATATATAATATAACCGGGGGGAGAAATGCATAATGCCCTTTTAATCGCGGATAAACGAGATAGAAGCACGAAAATAATAGAATTTTTACGGGCGGCGTTCTCCGATATATATATAGAAAACGCAGACGGGCCGGAGGGCGAATTTCTTTCTGCTGAAAATTACGATATGCTCATTTTTTCGGAAAAAGCGTTTAAAAGCCGTGGAAAAGAGTTTATGGAGAAGTTCCGGGGGATTTCCCACGCTCCTGTTGTTTGTGTTCTTCCTGATAGTTTTTCTGGAAGGAAATTGAATTTGAAACGTGCCAATTCCAAAGATTCAACGGGAGATAACAAATCGACATTATTATCGGTGAAAAACCCGGTTTCCCGGGCGATAGAAATTCGCGATTTTAAGGTTGAAAAAGGTGATACCGACTCGGTTTTGGAGCGGTTTTGCGGCCGTCGCGATGATCTCAATTCGGGGCAATGGAAGAAACATAAGATTAACAACCTCTTGATGACCATAATAGGAAACGCGCAAATTCTCCAGACCAAGCCAAAAATAAGCCGGGAAAAATTTATAAAAAAGCTTCAGACGATAGAGCGGACCGCCAAAATTATAGCCCGGATCAACGATTATCAGGATAAAATAGCGCTTGACATTAATTCTCAAACCAAAGGCAGCGCAAAAAGCGTAACAGACTAAAATAAATTCTAAAAAATTGTCATAAGTACGAATTTCTTGTTATTTTGTTCGCCGAAAGCGCTTGACTTTAAAGTCGTGGCTTTTAATTTGCCATACGATGTGAAAGGAAATGGGGATTTGGGTAAAGCGAGATCCGGGGGGCACGACGCACCGGGTTTTTGAAAGGCGAATTGTGTTATGAGACTTTATGAATATGAAGCAAAGAAACTTTTTGGTAAATTCGGCATTCCTATACCGGAAAATGAGTTGGCGCGAAATGTCGACGAGGCGGTATCCGCTGCTGGTAAAATCGGTATTCCTGCGGTATTGAAGGCCCAGGTTCTTACAGGAGGCAGAGGGAAGGCCGGGGGGATAAAAATCATAAAGGAGGGATCGGATATACGGTCCGCGGCCGATGAGCTTTTCAGGCTGAAGATCAAGGGATATCCGGTGACCTCTGTTTTAGTAGAGAAGGCGGTGGATATCGAAAACGAGCTATACCTGGGAATTACAATCAACAGGGCCGATTACAAGATAACGATGATAGCTTCCAATTCCGGGGGAGTCGATATAGAAAAGGTGGCCGCCGAGACGCCGGAGAAAATTCATAAGGTCGAGTTTGATATCGATGAGAAATTTTACGCTTTTCAGGGGATAGAGCTTGCCGGGAAAATCGGGCTATCGTCGCAGATGGTCAAGGTGTTCGCGGGTATCGCTGGTAAGCTATATAAGTTTTTTAAATCATATGATGCCAAGCTTGCCGAGATAAATCCCCTGGTGGTCACAAAATCGGGCGAGCTTCTGGGTGTTGACGCGAGAGTAAGCCTTGACGATGACGCTCTGTTCCGTCATCCTGACTTGAGCGAAATGGGTATCGAAAAGCGGCACGAGGAGGGGGAATTAACCCCTCGCGAGGAACATGCCCGCGAATCGGGTATTCCTTATCTCGATCTTGACGGTGATATCGGGATGTTTCCCGGCGGTGCCGGATTCGGGATCATGGGCAACGATTTCATACGATATTTCGGTGGCAAACCGGCCAACTTCATGGATTCGGGCGGAGGACCGTCTCCGGAACGGCTGGCCAAAATGCTGATACTATTAGATGAGAATCCGCAGGTGAAGGTTATTTTCGGGGCTCGGTTCGGCGGTATTTCCCGTTGCGACGATTTTGCAAAAGGAATTATCATTTTCTTAAAGGAACATGGCCTTTCCAAACCGATGGTTCTCCGGATGACCGGGAATATGTGGCAGGAAGGTGTGAGGATTTTCAACGAGGCCAAGGATGAGAATCCTGTGCTTTTCGAGAAGATCGAATTTCATGGCATAGAGGTACCGATAGAGGAAATAGCCCAAAAGGCGGTTGAACTGGCGAAGGAAATTGGATGAAAAAATATCTATTTATAGCAGTATTGTTAAGTATAGCCTGTGCCGGTCCATTCCGCGGAAGCCGCGTAGGGGGCGATGGCCCCGTGCAGTTTCAAACTATACTCTCCGGCGCCTATAGCCTTGCAGATACTTTCTCGATTCAATTGATAAAATCGGAAGATAAGTGGGAAGATGTCTGGCTTATCGCTAAAGGTCGGATTAACCCGCTGCCTGACAAACCGACAGTCGATTTCGACCGTCAGTATGTGATTGCCGCGTTCCTGGGGGAACGGTCGAGTTCGGGATATAGGATCGAGATCGAATCATTAGAGCTGGCGGGACGAACATTGAATGTATATGTGACAAAATACGAGACTCCGGGGATGCTTACTGTTATAACAAGTCCCTTTTTTCTGGCTCGGGTTCCAAAGGGAAGTTACAAGTTGGAAGTAATAAGCAAAATCGTGAGGTGAATTCGTCTTTTTGCTGACAATGATAGAGGGTTTTTGATATGTCGATACTGTTGACTAAAGAATCGAAAGTGATGGTTCAGGGGATTACCGGCGGTGGCGGATCTTTTCATACCAAACGAATGCTGGATTATGGTACGAATATTGTAGCTGGTACATCGCCCGGAAAAGGCGGGCAGTCGGTGGAGGGTGTACCGGTCAGGAATACGGTCTCCGAATGTGTCGAGGAGTTCGGGGCTGATTTTTCGGTAATTTTTTTACCGGCCAGATTTGCCGGAGAGGCGGCGTTGGAGGCGATTTACGCGGGGATCAAAACAATCGTAGTTGTTCCGGAGCATATTCCGATCGCGGATATGATGCTGGTCAGGAAAAAAGCGACCGAGCGCGGGGTAACAGTTATCGGTAGTAATACTGCCGGGATCATAACTCCCGGTCAGGCCAATGTTGGTATCATACCCGATGTCGCTTTCAAGCCGGGACGGATCGGGACTGTATCACGTTCTGGATCTCTGACATATTATGTCGCCGATACGCTAACCCGCAGCGGATTCGGAGAAACGACCTGTGTCGGTCTTGGCGGTGACCCGGTGTTAGGCTCCACATTTGATGAGATATTGTCGCTTTTCGATAAAGACGATGACACAAAAGCGGTGGTTATGGTCGGGGAGATCGGCGGTGTTTACGAAGAACGTGCCGCTAAAATAATAAGCAAGTTATCAAAACCGGTTATTTGTATGATCGGCGGTGTGTTCGCGCCTCCCGGCAAACGGATGGGGCATGCCGGAGCTATAGTCGAGGGTGTTATGGGGACGGCCAATTCCAAACTGGAGGCGTTGACCAAAGCCGGAGCTCATCAGGCGAAAACGTTTATGGATATCCCCGAGATCCTGGAGAAACTTAAGGTATGAACTATTGTCCCGAACCGGTCGCCCGGGTCCTCCGGGGCGAAGTTGTCGAGTCGGTGCATCAAGGCTCGGCGGCGGTGGTCGACGCGGAGGGACGTCTACTCTACAGGGTAGGCGATCCCTATCTCATAACCTTTTTGAGATCGTCGGCAAAACCATTTCAGGCCGTGGCCGTTGTGGCTTCGGGCGCGGCCAAGGAATTCGCTTTTTCGTCCACCGAAATAGCGATAATGGCGGGCTCCCATTCGGGGGAGGAGAAACATATCGAGGCGGTATCGTCGATTCTCGATAAAATCGGTCTGGGTCACGAGCATCTTAAATGCGGGACTCATCCTCCACTCAAAGATATTTTGCCTAAAGGCGAGCAAGGGCAGGCCAGAACGGTAATTCATCATAACTGTTCCGGTAAACATGCCGGCATGCTGGCCCTGGCGGTTTTTAAGAATCTTTCGATCGATGATTACATATCGCCGACTCATCCGGTACAACAGCTGATTACAAGAACGGTCGCCGAAATCTGCGTATATCCCGAGGGAAAAATCGGTATCGCGATCGATGGTTGCTCCGTACCCAATCACGCGCTTCCGCTTTACAACATGGCATTGGGGTATGCACGTATGGTAACTCCTAACGCGGTCCCGAGGGAAAAAGCGCAAGCTTACAATTCGGTTGCCATGGCGATGATGGAACATCCCGATTATGTAGCGGGAGAGGGGAGATTCGATACGGTTCTCTCCGGCTCACCGGGCGAAAAGATTATTTCCAAAGCGGGGGCGGAGGCGCTCGAGTGTTTTTCGTTCGTCGAGAGAAAATTGGGAGCTGCGGTAAAAATTAACGACGGCGCCAAGCGGGGATTATTTCCGTTTTCTGTCGAACTTTTATATAAGCTTGGGGCGAGATCGAGAAGCGAAAAGCTTGACGAATTCCATAGACCTGTGATAAAGAACTGGCGTGGGCTCGAGGTTGGCAGGATAGAGCCCGGATTTGAAATAGGAGAGGTTGATCATGAATAAAATTTTTCCCTTAATCGATCGAATTTCCAAATCGAGTCTTCTTGCCCGCACAGTCGCGTGTTGGGAAGAGGCTCTCAAAAAAGGCGGCTGGCGCATAGATGATCTGCACAAGATACCATTTACCCTGCTGCCCTCCGATTACAAACCGAGTATCGTGATCCACACCAATGGTGTCGCTGAATCCGCGGTGGCCACGGGCGAGGCGCTTCAGCATACCTATGGCGATCATATCAAAATCGACATGGATATCCTTGTCTCGGGGGCGATTCTTCACGATGTCGGCAAGGTTTTGGAATACGCTCTTGAGCGAGATAAATTCGTCAAATCGAAATACGGTAAGCTAGTGCGGCATCCGATATCAGGCGCCGCCCTCGCCGATGCAATGGGTCTTCCATCAGAGGTTGTGCATATTATAGCGACACATTCGTTTGAGGGAGACAAAACGCCTCGAACTGTCGAATCGGTTATAATTCACCATGCCGATTTCACCAATTTCTAATGCCTGGGCGGGATAGCTTAGGAGGGGGCAATTCGTCAGTAGAGCGAGCGCGATTTGTTAGTTTCAAGATATTTGTTATGGGAACGCAGAAGGGTTTTATGTGAGGAGCAACGATGCCTGATTTTCCCGCCGAGCCGTATCGAATAAAAACAGTAGAGCCTATAAAACTAATCTCCAGAGCCGATCGTGAAAAAAGGATTGTCGAGGCCAAATACAACATTTTCAAACTTCGCGCAGAGGATGTTTATCTGGATTTTCTTACCGATTCGGGAACGTCGGCGATGTCCGCTAGCCAATGGGCGGGGATGCTCACCGGCGACGAGTCGTATGCCGGATGCAAAAACTATTTTAAATTCGAAGATACTGTAAAATCGATCACCGGTTTCAAACATGTAATCCCCGTTCACCAGGGGCGTGCGGCAGAACATTTATTGTTTTCCAATCTAATTAAACCGGGCGATAAGGTACCGTCGAATACCCATTTCGATACCACTCGGGCCAATATCGAGTATTTGAAAGCCGAGGGACTTGATCTTGTAATCGACGAGGGAAAAGATCCAGGTTTAGACCATCCTTTCAAAGGGAATATCGACCTGAATAAACTCGAAGATGTGATTAAAAAACATGGCGATAAAATCCCGTTCGGGATGCTGACAATTACCAACAATTCTGGCGGTGGACAGCCGGTTTCGCTGGAAAATATCCGTAAAACCTCCGAGATTTTACATGCTCATGGTATTCCTTTTATTCTGGACGCCTGTCGTTATGCCGAAAACAGCTATTTCATTAAGATGAGGGAGCCTGGGCAATCGGAGAGGTCGATCCCCGATATCGCCCGGGAGACGTTCTCGTATGCTGACGGTTGTACTATGTCGGCTAAAAAGGACGGCTTGGCTAATATCGGAGGATTTGTCGGTTTGAACAGCGATGATTTACATCGGGCTATAACCGATACTATGATTCTATTCGAGGGATTTCGGACTTACGGTGGTCTTGCCGGACGTGATATGGAGGTCATTGCCCTCGGTTTGATCGAGGCTCTCGATGAGGATTACCTGGCACATCGAACCGGCCAGGTGAGGGCGTTCGGAGAATATCTAAAGGCGTCGGGCGTGCCTATAGTGGAGCCTACAGGAGGCCATGCTATATTTGTCGACGCGGCGTCTTTTTTGCCGGATATTCCGTTGAACCGCTACCCTGCATGGGCGCTTACTGTAGGCCTTTACCGGGAAGGCGGTATCAGAGCGGTGGAGATCGGGACGGTTATGTTCGGCAAGAGAGATAAACA
>JAZGHS010000230.1:0-33844 GCA_036481315.1 Candidatus Zixiibacteriota bacterium
CGGCGATCTGCTGGCGCATGTAGATCATCTGGTGGCCTCCAACAGGTTTTCTCTGGACTTCACACAGGAGGTCGATCCCGGCAAGGCCGCATTGAAACTGGCTCATATGGGGTTCAAATCGGTGGTCATAACTTCCGGGTCTAAAGGATGTATAGGGGCCACGCCCGACGGTTATTTATACCAGCAGGACGCTTTCAAGGTAAACGCGGTAGACACCACCGGGGCGGGCGACGTTTTCCACGGCGGTTATATCTTTGGCTTGACTCAGGGCTGGGAACTTCCTCGGATACTCGAATTTGCCTCCGCGGCGGCGGCGTTGAAATGCACTCGGATCGGCGGGCGACACGGCATACCGGAGATTGAGGAAATCAACAGGCTTATAGAAACTCACAGCACCCCAACTGAACAAGTAAGTATCGAATAAAATATTCCGAACCGATCGTATTTTTACTTTTCCTTGTTATGGTAATATTCGTGCCTAAACCCCGGCGTACAGATACAGAAAAATATCAAATCATCGTTGCCGATATTGGTGATACGTTGCAGAGTGCCCGCTGGAATTAAAACCACATCGCCGGAACCGACAACCTCTGGGGCTTCCTTCCCCACCTCCATTTTGCCCTTCCCGGCTATAATCAGGTAACGCTCGTCGGTATTATCGAGATAATGCCATGCGGTGGTGATACCCGGCTCCACCCTCGCCTGAGCGATAGACATGATATCCTCGTCCGGTGAGTTTAATGCCTCGATTATGAAGCATCGTTCGTCGGTATAAGATTCATTATCGTCGTCTTTTTTGATGATTCGGGGTCGCATCCTCGCCTCTCATATCACTCAAAAACAAGTCGACCAAACAGACTTTCTCTAACTGGAAAAACCAGACCATGAAAAATAATATTCTCTTTATTCGAGCTTGTCAATAGCATTTCCCGAAGATATTATATCTTCTAAAGGAGGCCGCTTGCCTATCGATCTGGCAATTCTAAAATTCTTTAATGTCACAATCGCCGTGCCGGTATTGGATATCTTCTTTTCCGGAATCTGCGATTTCGATATCTGGCGATGGCCGCTGGCGCTGGTAGCGGTAGCGTTATTATGGAAAGGCGGCCCCAAAGGGCGTTGGATGGTGCTTCTCGCTATAATCACCGCCTTGATTGTAGATCCATCGATATATAGGATTTTCAAACCGTTATTCGGACGGCTCCGTCCCTGCCACGATACCGCTTTGGGCTGGGTGCTTATAATCGACGGTTGCGGGGGACGTTACGGTTTCCCGTCATCACACGCCGCCAATATGTTCGGTTTGGCGGTTATTTTCGGCGCGTTCTATAAAACAACTCGATACTATATGTATCCCCTGGCGGCTTTTGTCGCTATCGGACGGGTTTATCTCGGAGTCCATTACCCATCGGATGTGCTGGCCGGGGCATTCTATGGCGCGGCCGTGGGGTTTGTAGTCATTTTAGTATTCAAAAGAATCCGGCCAACGGACGCGATTAAATATCTCGTTAAACAGGAACCGATGCCAGGAGAGACCGACCAGAATCAATGATCAAGCGAATAAAAATAACCCAGGGCGATATTACGGATTCCAATGCCGACGCCATAGTCAATGCCGCTAACAATCACCTCTGGATGGGATCTGGCGTCGCCGGGGCCATCAAACGCAAAGGCGGGCAAGAAATCGAAAACGAAGCGGTTTCGAAAGGGCCCATCCGGGTGGGAGAGGCCGTGGTAACGTCAGCCGGGGATCTTCGATGCAATTATGTAATCCACGCCGCGGCAATGGGCCAGGATCTCCTTACCGATGAGGGCAAGATAAGAACGGCCACCCGCAACGCTCTTCTACGGGCGGAGGAACTTAAGCTCGGATCGATCGATTTCCCCGCCCTGGGGACCGGTGTCGGTGGATTCCCGATTGAACAAGCGGCAGAAGTCATGATCGACGAATCCAGACGATTTCTGGCCGATTGTAAATCGCTTGCTCTAATCGGTTTTGTGCTTTTTGATAGCTACTCTTTCGATGTTTTCAAACAAGAATTGGGAACGGATAGTATTCAGCTATAAAAAAAGACCGCCGGTAGATCCAACGGTCGTATATTTGATTTTAATTATTTATTCGACCTTCGTTACCCCAGTTTTCGTATCCAGTTATTTATCACGTTGATATGCCCCTGCTCGATTTTAGCTAAAAAAGTATACATCTCCCTGGCTACCGGATCGTCGACATTATCAACCTGGGATTGATAGAGATCCCGGGCTTCCTCCTCCAGTTCCAGTGCCATCTTGAGAATGGAGACCTCGTTGATAACGGTATTCAGCGCGTCCAGCCTTTTTTGATGATTTTCGGCCATTTCCTCGGGTATTTCCGGAAGACCGGTTTTGCGCATAATATCATTATAGGTAACCCATTTTTCTGATCGGACCAGGCTGTCGTATTCGGCCTCGAGTGTCCAGTAATGATCTTTCTCCTCGGCGGCTAGTTTTTCCAAAAGATCGATAATTTCCCTGTTGTCAATCTTTTCGGACGCCCGTTTATAGAAAACATAGGCCGCTAATTCCGTGTTTATCCCTTTCGATAACACATCTAATGCTTGTTGGGTGGACTCTTTCATCGAAAACTCCTCTTATTTAAGAGCCGGTTATTTCGCCAGTTGGACGATAAAATATAGCCCGGGGATTGATTTGTCAACTTAATGACGTTTGACTAAAAAATAATAATAAAAATGCTTGCCAGTAATGCCGAACTTTATTAACTAAAGAGTCTATTGGTGAGTTGAACTGAAATCATGTTTTGGGATTAATGGGAATGGTGAAAACAAGGTTGGTGTAAACATGGCAAAATCGACTATCGGAAAGGTATTCAACAATTGGATGAGCCACGTCGGAGCGTTCCTGGCGTCGGCAACGACCCTTATAATTTTATTTTTCCTTGTATTTAACATTTATGCCGGATTGGATAACCCTTATATCGGCATCTATATTTATCTACTCTTACCGCCTATTTTATTTATAGGCCTCATTATGGTACCGATCGGAATGTATCGTACCTGGCGGAGATGGCAGAAAACCGGGGATCTATCGTACAGGAAATGGCCTTATATCGATTTCAATAAACCGTCGCATCGTATTCCGGTTATCATATTCGCGCATGTAGCCATACTGGTAGCCCTGGTCGGATCGGTTGTCGGTTACCAGGCGTTTCATTACAGCGAATCGGTGGAATTTTGCGGCAAACTCTGTCATTCGGTCATGGAACCGGAATATGTCGCTTACCAGAATTCACCTCACGCCAGGGTTTCCTGCTCAGCCTGCCATGTCGGCGCCGGTGCCGGATGGTATACAAAATCCAAACTTTCCGGGCTTTACCAGGTTTACGCGGTCAACGCAAAGGTCTATCCCAAGCCGATTCCCACCCCTCTGAGGAACCTGCGTCCCGCCCAGGAAACCTGCGAGCAATGTCACTGGCCGGAGCAGTTTTTCGGAGCGCAACAAAAGCAGTTTAACCATTATATATATGACGAAGCTAACACGCATTGGCCGATTAACATGCTTATTAAAACCGGCGGCGGAGACCCCAAGACCGGCCAGACAGCCGGAATACACTGGCATATGAATATCGGCGTCAAGGTTGATTATATTGCCCGCGACGAGAAACGTCAGGATATACCATGGGTTCGAATCACCGACCCGGAGACTGGCCGGGTTACGGTTTATCATGACGTGACCAATCCGTTAAGCGAAGAAGAGTTCGCCAACGCCGAACCGAGAGAAATGGATTGCATGGATTGTCATAACAGGCCCAGCCACATTTTCTATTCTCCCGATTACGCAATAGACAAGGCAATTCTGACCGGGCGGATAGATCACGATCTTCCCGATATCAAGAGAATCGCGGTCGAAGCCATGACCGCGGAGTATCAATCAAAAGAAGAAGCCCTCATGGGGATTGCCAATTATATAACAGACTATTACAGGATCAAGATGCCGGAATATTACGAGGAAAACCGGGTGAGAATCGACAAAGCAATCCTCGCGACCGAAGACGCGTTTTCGAAAAATATCTTCCCGGAAATGAACGTCCGTTGGGAATCGTATCGGGATAATATCGGGCATTTCGATAACCCGGGATGTATGCGATGCCACCTCGGAAACCATAAAACCGACGACGGCATCACTATTACACATGAGTGCGGCGCATGCCATTCGATACTTTCGCAGGGAAGCGGGGAACGCACGGAAGTATCCATTACCCAGGAAGGGCTCGAGTTCTCGCATCCGGAGGATATAGACGAAGCCTGGCGCGAAATAGGCTGTTGGGAATGCCACTCCGGCGTGCAACCGTGATTATCAGAGATTCAAGCAAAAAAAAGGTGCGGATTTTTGTCGTCCGGCGTATAATATCCTAAATTCACTATCTAATTCCGGAGGTAGGAAAATATGCGAAAAATCGGTATAATTTTCATTCTTGCTCTAATAGCTTCGTTATTCGCGTTGAATTTTCCTGCAGCCGACGAGAACAATATTACCGGTTCCGAAGAATTACTGCAACAGGGCGACGCTGCTTTCAAAGGCGATAATATCGATGAGGCCCTGGATATTTACCTTAAGGCTATTCAATCGGCTCTATCCGAAATGAACAACAGCGTCCTAACCGAGGCTTATGCGCAGGTAGCCCGATGTTATCTCAGAAACAGCCTAAAAGAAGAGGGACGGTCCTGGCTTGAAAAGGCGGGAGAGATCGCCTCGGTAGACGATCCCCCCGGTTGGTCACGTTACCTTGGCGTGCGCGGTCGATTCGAATGGAAGGACGCCGCCGAATTGGCCGGATTGCTTAGTCCCGAAACGGATAAAGCGTCAAATACATTTAAGGAATTGTACGATTACTGTCTGCTGAACGATTTGTATGAACGGGCAATCGATGCCGCTAACATGGTATCGATTACAGCCAGAAAGGACGAGCGGATAGAGTGGGCCAAAAAAGGTATCGAGGCGGCAGAGAAAGGCAACCTAGAAGGCTGGCTGGCCCCGCTATGGAACAACCTCGGCTGGGCTTATGACGATATCGGAGAATATACAGAGTCGTTAAAGGCGCTGGAAAAAGCTCGCGTTTATCATTATAAGAGGGGCAAAGAGCTTCCGATGTTGATCTCCGACTGGTCCGTAGGTCACGCGTTGAGGATGACCGGTCAGATCGATTCGGCCGAGACTTTATTGATAAAAGTCCAGAAGTGGGCGTTGATCTTAAAAAGCGAGCAGAAAACTCCGGAAACAGCTGAATGGTTTGGTTTCGCTAATCTGGAACTGGGCGAGATAGAATTGCTCAAAGGGGATAACGAAAGAGCGCTGACTCTTTTCAAATCGGCGTACAGTAATCTCAGTACGGCGGGAATGAGAAAATGGGATCCCGATAGGCTCAAGGAAATACAACAGCGGATGAAGGCACTGCGGAGTAAGAAGAAATAACCGGTAACATCATAACCTAATAAATTATCTGCTGCGGCAATCTGTGGGTTACCAATTTATAAAAGCAGATTATTTTCGCCTTCGCCCTCTATATCCCGGAGGTCGTCATTGCTCTCGAGAATTTTGGGTTCTATATTATCGGCTTTATTGAGAGAGTCGATGCCTCTGACCTGCCTATCCAGCATATTGGTTCTGGTGCCCACCATATCCTCAAAGGCCTTCCGAGCATTATCGATCCTCTCGCCTACCGTTTTCATGGAATCGACAAATTTCTTCCACTGGATCGAAAACCCGCCTAAAAGCGCCTGGATTTCCCTCGACGATTGCTGAAGATTGAAATTATCCACCGCCTGCCTTATCAGTGCAAGCATGGCGTAGAGAGTAAGTGGGGAGCATAATATCACTTTTTGTCTTAACGCATCGTCCATAATGGACGAATCGGCTTCCTGTATGAAGCTAAAAACCTGTTCGTTGGGTATAAATACGAGTACATAATCGACGGTATTATCGTCGGGGTTTATATAATCGCGATTCGTTACCTCTTTAATTCTTGCCCTGACAGAGGTCAGGAATACCTTCTTGGCCTGTTCCTTCTCTATCTCATTATCGGTTTCTATAAATACGCGGTATTTATCCAGCGGGAATTTAACGTCCATATTGACTTTAAGATCGTCGGGCAAAAGAAAGGTGAAATCGGGTCTCGATTTGCCGCCCTCGATGGTTTTTTGTTTGAGATAACTAATCCCCTCTCGTAATCCCACAGCCCGCAGGATATCCTCGGCCATCCGCTCGCCCCATTGCCCCCTGGCCTGGGAGGACGATAACGCCCGATTCAATGATTCGGTTGTTTTGCGAAGATCCTCGCTTTGTTTGGCGACCTGTTCTATGGCCGAACTGACCTTACCGTACTTTTCGGGCACCGCCTGGTTGATATCGGTCATCAGCTTCTGGACTTTCTCGAGCCGCTCTTGCATATCCTTAGCCAGGTTACCCAACGATTGATCTATCAGTTTCTTTTTCGATTCCAAGTCTGCGGAGCTTTCCGACGTTTTAGCCTCGAGCGTCTCTTTGGACATTTTCCGAAGCTGATCGGTGGACTGATTTAGAACATCGAGGGATACAGCCTTAAACGAATTCTCCATCTCGGCCTTGAGCTGTTGAAATTCAGCGCCGGATTTTCTTTTGGAATGCAGATTGACGAAAAACACGATCGCGGCCCCGAAAAGCGCCCCGAGTATGAAAATTAAGATCGGCGACAAACAAACCCCCAGATTATATTGTTTACGATACTATAATATACCGTAATAAGGCGATCCGCGTCAAATTCCAATTATATTATTAATTCGGTTCTGTATCTCATCCTTCGACCCCGCGCCGACATTGATGAAAACCGGTTTTACTTTCTCAAACATTCGTTTATAGAATAACCGTCGCGATTCGGTCCTGTCCGATCCCTTAACCAGTATATGCGGGTTGAAAAACGGCTCGGATCGTAACCCTCCCGATTGCGTAAGCCCCTCCTCGCAGAACCGCGCGGCCTCGTCGGGCGACGGATCAGATACGAGCGGGCTTACGGGATCATTTTTGAAAAGCAGTATCCATTTCAGCGACGTCCGCTTGATAGCTTTACTCGATCCGTCAATCCAGTAAGGATCGAGCATTGCGCGGGAAACCGGCGATGCCTCGTAACAGAATGGCGATCCTTTATCGAGTCCGCAGGTTTCGAGTCTTTGGCATGGGCCGTTGACACATTCGTTTTTATCGGTAACAACATTTTCGCATTTCGACTTATCAAAAAGCGGCGCTAAATCCGGATATTTTTCCGCGAAATCGGTTCTCATATAGAACTTGCGCTCGGCCGAGTCAGCTGTAACGTCGGCTCCCAGTCTGATAAACGTAACGTCGTCGGCAACTATTTTCGATTTCGGATGGCGAAGCAGGTTGGCGAAATAGACGCTCTTGCCCACCCCTTTCGGAGCGATCATGATCAAACCGTCGCCGTCGAAATCGAGCGTAAGTCCTCTTACCGAGTACGATTCTGAAATTCGAGAGGAGATATCGTCGGCCATACCCAACGCCAGCGATCTCAACTGTCCGTAATAGGCGGATTTGAAAAAGACGGCGGTGCGGGATTCGCTGTTGTAATAAGCACGCGGTTCCCTGCCGGGAATCCAACCCACGGCGTATATGATTCCATGTGGTTCGAGATCGGTCTCGAGCTGTGCGGGATACCAGTTCTCAATCCAGAAATCATGTAGATGCTGTAGATTTGTACGAAGCTGAATTATGGTCCCCAGGATATTGGCGTTCCATTCGAAATATTCCTGATGTGAAAGATGAGCATTCGCCTCGGCCACCAACGCGTCTCGCAGTTCCGGCCCGACATAGGTCTCGGTCTCGACAAATCCTTTTCGTTTCGTTACCGTATTGTTCAACGAGATCGATTTCTCTTTGCGGGTAGGCTCCAGCCTTTCCAGGGCGTCGGCGATTCGATCCATCGCCGCCTCTATCTTCTTCATCGAACTCGAATACGAAAGCCTGATATATCCCTCCGAACCGAATGCCTCGCCGGGCACAACCGCGACATGGGCGTGCTCGAGCAGGTAATACGACATCCCATAAGAATTGCGGATCTGCATTCCCACGTATTCTTTATTGAAATACGACGATATATTGGGGAAAAGGTAAAACGCTCCTTTAGGCTCCTGGCACGATACGCCTTGTAAATTCCGCAGACGATCGAGCATATAATTGCGGCGAATCTGGAATTCGCTTCGCATACGCACGATCTCATGCTGGGGACCGGCTATCGCTTCGAGAGCGGCCATCTGGGAGATCGAGCTGGGATTGGAGGTATTATGCGACTGCACAATAGACATGGCCATGATATATTCTTTCGGGCCGGCGGCGTAACCAAGCCTCCAACCGGTCATCGAATATGTTTTGGAGACACCGTTTACAATAACGGTCTGTTCTTTTATCTTTTTTCCGAGAGACGCGAAGGAAACAAACTCGAATCCGTCGAAAACAAGTTTCTCGTAAATCTCGTCGCTTATGACGAGTATCCCTTCTTCAATGACGATATCCGCTATTTTCTGAAGATCGTCTTTTGTATAACCCGTACCGCTGGGATTGCATGGATTGTTCAGTATCAGGGCTTTTGTCGAAGGTGACAATGCCGCGGAAAGCTCTTTCGGCGTAAGGCGAAATCCGTTTTCCTCTATGGTCTGAACAATCACGGGCCGGCCGCCGGCAAGCCTGACCATCTCAGGATAACTCACCCAGTATGGCGCCGGAATGATTACTTCGTCACCGTTGTTAAGGATGGCCATACACAGATTGTAAATGCAGTTTTTGGCACCAGGCGAGACGATAATCTCGTCAGGCTCATATTTTAAATCGTTATCTTTGAGAAGTTTTTTGGATATGGCTTTTCGAAGCGGCAAGATACCGTCGTTGTTTGTATATTTGGTAAAGCCGTCGTCGATCGCATTTTTGCCCGCGGCGCCGATATTCGCTGGTGTGGGGAAATCGGGTTCGCCGACCGAGAGATCTATAACGTCGATCCCCTCCGATCTCATGGCGGTCGCCTTGGCGGAGATTCTCATGGTGGGAGACATCCCCACCTTCTGGATTCTATCAGACAGCATTTCTGTTACTCCGTATTTTGGACAATTCCATGCTTTTACGCCTTATCGCTTTTACCGTCTGATTTTCCCTTCTTATCATCCGATTTGGGAAGTTTCTCCACAAGCTTCTTAATATCGATACCGGAAAGGGATTCCACGATAGTGGGAAGCTGCGCTAAAACATCGGCGACCTGCTTGGTAAGCCTCGACACCCCCCCGCCGTTGCCGCCGTCAACCACGACAATCTTATCGACTTTGGAAAGTGGTTCGGATACCGCCCTGGCGAGCTCCGGCATGATGGAAACCAGCATCTGGGTAATAGCCGCCTGATTGTAATTGGCGTACGATTCCGCCTTCCGCTTCATGGTTTCGGCTTCGGCTTCTCCCTCCAGCTTAATAGCTTCAGCGCGCGCTTTCGACTCGGTCTCGGCTTTGAACGCGTTGGCCTCGGCATCCGACCTTGTCTGATACTTACGGGCGTCGGCTTGCTTCTTTACCGTCGACTCAAGTTCTTTTTCCTTACGCAGGATTTCCTTCTCCTCGAGCTTGATAGCCTGCTCTTTTTCGACAATGCGAACCTGGTATTCCTCGCGCTTAAGCTGCTGGTTCATCTTCTGACGTTCTAGTTCGTAGGCGAGATCCGCATACGCTTTTTTCTGATTCACGAGAGCCTGATATTCAGCGCGTTTAAGCTCGTAATCACGGTTGGCCTCAGCGATCTCCACCTCGGCTTTGAATTTGGCGATATCCGATTCTTTGCGCGCGATAGATGCTCTCACGGTGGCATCACGCTCCGCCTCTGCCTCGGCAATAGCCGCCTCGCTTTTGGTCTGCGCGATTCGCGGTTTTGCCAACGATTCAATATATCCGGACGTATCCGTCAGGTCTTTTAGCGAAAATGAAAGAACTTTCAAACCCATCTTCTCCAGGTCGTCCGACGCCGCGTCGCGAACTTTGCCTGAAAACTCCTCCCGTTTCTGGAATAATTCCTCGACAGTCATCGTGCCAAGGGCGGCCCGCAGGTATCCCTCAACAATACTACCGGCAACGTCACGAATCTCCTGCGGTCCTTTTCCGAGGAATTGTTCGGCGGCCATCCTTATGGAATACTCGTCGCCGCTGATTTTAATCTGGCTTTGCCCCACGGCGTTAACCTGGATGCCCCGCGAGGTAACCGCTTCTTTGCATTCCAGATCGAGAGTGTAAACCTCTAACGATAAAACTTGCGCCGATTCGATAAAGGGGAAAATCAGAGTACCGCCTCCGATATGCATCCGATACCCGATCTTCCGCTCTTTGCCGTCGGGATCCTTCACAGCACGCTTTCGCCCACCCGATATGATAAGAACTTCGTTTGGCCCGACCTTCCGATACTGTTTGGCGAATACGATTAATACAACGGCCGCTACGACAATTACCACGCCTATAATTATCCCAATCATCGAGGTTTCCATAACCCTCTCCTTCCGCAATCCTTCTATTTTCAAGAGGACGCCCGCTAAAATTTATCCGGGCTGATGACGTCCCCGAAAAGTACCCTGTATTGATAAGTGAGAAAGATAAAATTTTCACAAATGAAAGGCAATATAAATTAGTGGCTTTTAATACAAATAACTCGAATCTGCCTTCAAATAATAGATAGCGGTCTCGGAGTGGTCGAACCGATCATCTCCGGTTAGCAATAAATCTCGGGTAATTTAACCTCAAACCTATTTCTTAATTGTCATTCTCGATCATATCCATATATTAGGCGGCATGGAAAATTACGGACATCTTGACGGCCTGAATGAACGTCAATTGGAGGCGGTAAAGCAAGTAAACGGCCCGCTTCTGATTTTAGCCGGGGCCGGTTCGGGTAAGACCAGGGTCATTACCAACCGTATCGCTCATATAATAGCCAGCAAGGCGACCCGACCCGATAACATCCTGGCGGTAACATTCACCAACAAAGCCGCCGGGGAAATGAAAAACCGGGTGGTAGATCTCCTGGGGCCAATCGGCCGATGGGTCTGGATTTCCACATTCCACTCTCTATGCGCCAGGATACTGAGGGAGCATGCCGAAGATATCGGCTATAAACGGAACTTCACCATATACGCTGATTCAGAATCGTTTGCCCTAATCAAGAGAATCTACAAGGATAAGGGCATTCCCGATTCCCAGCCAGCAGTAGGGGTCGCCCGATCTAGGATTTCACGGGCGAAAGACAGGATGATTACACCCAATGATTACGCCGGGGAGGCGGCCGATTTTATCGAACAAAATATCGCCAGGATTTATTCGGAATATCAAAGCAGGCTGGCAAAAAACCAGGCTATGGATTTCGATGATCTCTTAATGAAGACGGTGCAATTATTCGAGAAAAACCAGCAATTACTTGAACATTACCAGGATCGTTTCAAGTATATAATGGTCGACGAATACCAGGATACCAATCATGTTCAGTACAAACTAATCGATTTGCTGGCTAAGAAAAACGGGAATCTTTGCGTGGTTGGCGACGACGACCAATCCATTTACGGTTGGCGAGGGGCTGATATAAACAACATCCTCGATTTTGAGGAGGACTACCCCAATTGCAAAACAATCAAACTCGAACAAAATTATCGTTCCACCCAAATTATTCTCGACGCCGCCGGGGATGTCGTATCGAGGATTGTAGGCCGTAAAGCCAAAAAGCTGTTTACCGATAAACTCGGCGGCGATAAGATCTCTCTTTTCATGTGCGGCGACGATATGGACGAGGCCGAGGCCATAGCTGAAACGATTAGGTACAAAACGACACAGGACAAATCGCCGTCGGAATTCGCTATCCTCTACCGTACCAACGCCCAATCCAGAATATTAGAGGATTCGCTTCGTTATAAAGGGATTCCCTACACGATCGTCGGTGGTACCCGTTTCTACGAACGTGCCGAGGTTAAGGATATACTTGCGTACCTTCGTTTGCTGGTTAACCCCGACGATAGCCTGGCCTTGTTACGGATTATCAACGTTCCCAGAAGAGGATTAGGCAAAACCGCTATTGGCAAGCTCGATTCGATTGCCGCTGAAAAGGGATTGCCTCTGCTGGCCGTAATACGGGAGCATCTCGACGGGGCCGGCCTGAAGGGCAAGGCAAAAACCGAACTTGAGAATTTCAAATCTATAATGAACGACCTTTCGGGGACATTAAACGACATCACTCCTCAAGATACCGCCGCTCGGCTGATTGAGAGGATACGATATCTCGAAATGCTCGAAGATATTGGAACGCCTGAGAGCGATGTCAAAGCCGACAATATCAAGGAGCTTGTATCAGGAATCGAGGAATACGCCGAGCGCGAGGAATCGCCGTCGCTGGCCGGTTTTTTGGAGGAGGTTTCGCTGATTAGCGATATCGACTCCTGGGACGATTCGACATCGTCGGTTACCCTGATGACCCTCCATTCGGCCAAGGGACTGGAGTTCGATTCGGTTTTTATCGCGGGTATGGAAGATGGTCTATTCCCATTGAATCGCGGTTTTGACGGCCCTGAGGATCTCGAGGAGGAGCGTCGGTTATGTTATGTAGGGATGACCCGTGCCAAACAGAAGCTGTACCTTTCCATGGCCGGGTTTCGCCGTCGCTGGGGTGCTTTCACGGGAGGACCATCCACCTTTTTGCGAGATATACCGGAAGATGCTATCGAGGTATCGAGGTTTAACTACCGGGATAACAGGTCGGACAAAAAAGATAACCACTCCCGCGACCAGCAACAGAGCTTGAAGGTCGAAAACGAATTTGTCGATTTCGATTACGATGATATATATCTTACCGGCGCGATCGTATCACATCATAAATTCGGCCGCGGCGTGATTATAGGCCGCGAGGGCAGTGGCGACGACCTGATCGTTAGTATCAATTTCGAACGGGTCGGACGGAAGAGTGTCATGGTCAAACATGCCAGGCTCGAGGTGCTGGGGCGGTAACTTAATTTACTTGACAAATATCGTTATATATTATTTCCGTTACTTGACAGATATCACAATAGGTTACATAATATTATATTATATTCGTTTTCATCATTATTCTCTTGCGCACCGTGGAACATATAGATTAATTTAATGTCAATTGCTTTGAGTTGTAATGTAGATTTTGTTCCTTGAATTGACATCGGGGAGTATTATGATTATGAATAGGGCACCGCCCGCATTAGTACAATCGATCGTATTTAATAATAATGTCTAAAATTACCCATTTTAAGGAGGGTTAAATGTTTAAAAGATCCGTTAGTATAATAATGACGATATTATTAGGAGTTATGTTGTTTCCCACTATCCTATCAGCCGGCGATGATAAAGGTTCTTCAGATCCGCCGATGATATTGGATTTACTTCCATGTGTCTGCAATTGCACTATAACTATAGAGTCAATCATCGGTAAATTTCCCGGACATGGAGCGGTTGTGCCGGTTAAAATTACGACAGATACCGATATTTCCGCGATTAATTTAAACATTGGATACGGTACCGATGTATCCCTGGATTCGATAGGAATTGATGGTTCGGACTGGTCTGAAAATATCGATCACTTTGTTGGAAACCAGAGCAATAATCCGCTTAATCTTCAACTTCTCGGCGCCGGCAACTATATTCCCGGAGATGAGGACACGTATACACTGTTTAAGCTATGGTTTACTATAAGTCCGAATAAATCGTTCGGACCTCCCGCGATAAGTGTTTGGCATGATGACGATGGAAACAATTATCCTGCCGTCAATGTCAAGGATGACAACCCCGATCAAGGATTCGGATTAGTTACTGGCGTAGATGGCAGCATTTCTATTATCAACGGCCAGGCATGGTTCGATATGGGCACTGAATGGGCATACTCTTATCAGGCGCAAGATTCCCTTTACGATGAAAGCAAAAAAGTATTTATTAATATTCCTGTTTATTTTAAGGCGAATTTTCCTGCCAAAGGAGTCAATATCGGCATCATTATAAATTCAGATTACATGGAGTTTATTCCCAACGCAAGCTACAACGCTAGCGCGTCATGGTGTGATGTAGATCTTTCGTCTTATGACAGCCTCTCTATTAGCGACGACATCACGGTTTTTCAAGCCAGTGAATCCTACTACACCCTTGGTCACCTGAAATTTGTGGGCCACGATTACGAGGAAGATTACAATGATACCCCGGGGTATTCTCATCAAGACGCAATAAGCTTTTATGAGTGTGATGATCCATGTGACGCCCCCCTTGTCCAATGTGATAGTTCCGAAATCGGCCTTGATTGGGCCGATTTAGGCGAGGATAACGGTTATATCCAATACAATCAATACAAATGCTATACTACTTTCGCGGATCTCTATATGGATCCAAGAAATATTGACCTGGACATGCAAGTCAAAGCCAGGCATTTTTTTTGGACACAAGGTTTTGATTATTTTGTCGCCGTCAACGACGCTGATTTCGCATCGATCAACGTAACCGATCCGGCCAATGAAGATCCGGGCAATCGTTATCAGTATACTTCATACCAATATAAATATTCACCGGATCCTTACGATATATATCAGGTTTTTACCGACGACAGCGGAACTTATTTCCAGCAGGAGAGATACATTCCAGCATATTCGAATGAAGAGATTTTCACCATTCATTTGACACCTTCACAGGACTTCGCTGACTGTGTCGGATGTACTTCGGAAATAGACACCTACTACGATGGATCACAGCATCAAAACGATATTAGCAGAAATTACGACTTTTTTCATCCGAACAGCCCGCAGCTTGACAAGATCATTAGAGCCGATACTCTTGCAAACCATTTCATTGTTTATTCCGGAACCGTAACAACCCCCAAGCTGAGATTGGATGTCGATGATAACGTACCATGTAAAGATCCAACGATAGTACCGGTTCGAATCGACGATGTCGTTAGCAACTATTATACCCGAGTTAAACTATACTTCACGTGCGAAGGCGGTATGAGATTCGATGACATTAGTAACGGCGATTATTCAATCTCCTGGGGTGAACCGCTGATTACAGAGCATGATACAAAATTAGAAATCGAAGGAACGATGTCGCAAGGAGAGCTAAGAGCTCAGAGAACACTGATAAATTTGGAATTTTACACCGAGGAATTAAGCGTTGCTACGCAAATCTACTTTGATTCCGCTCTTTTCGCTGATATTGAAACCTCCCCGGGGCAAGGACCATTTAAAGCGGTATTTACAGAAGACGGATCAATAAAACCGTGCAATGGAACGGGCCCCAAACAGGATCCATGCGGCGATTGCCCTCTACCCTACACCTATTTCCTATCGCAAGCCTATCCCAATCCGTTCAATGCCAACACCATCATCGAATTCGGCTTGGCCGAACCGGGTTTTGTAAGCTTTAACATTTACGATATCCTCGGCAAGAAGGTCAGAACATTAAAATCCGAGGATATGGAACCAGGCGCTTACCAGGCAATTTGGGATGGTACCAACGATACCGGCGCGGAGGTCGGTTCGGGATTTTACTTCTATATCATCCAGACTGGCGAGTTCACGGACAGGAAAAGAATGACGTTACTTAAATAGCAAAACGTGTAAATACCACCCAATAAAACAGCCCCTCCTATACGACGGGGGGCTGTTTTTTTTGGCTTATTTGATCTCTATTTCATAAGAATACACTTTCCATTTCTATAAATCCCGCCTGCCCTAATCCGGTAGTAATAAACCCCTGATGGCTCATCGCTCGCATCCCAATCAACCGAATAGAACCCGGCAGCCTGCCTGCGGTCTACCAACATCTCAACCTGTCGACCCAGGATATCGTAAATATCAAGGGTCACATCCGATTCGATCGGTAGATTATATCTGATTACGGTCGACACGTTGAACGGATTCGGATAATTCGATATCGAGAATATTTCTATCGGTTCCGGTTCGATTTGAATACCGGTTGGCCATTCGTATGGTATAGCTCCCCTATCCTTCTGATTGCGTCCGGTGCCGATACAGGGCGAATCGATTTTGAGAGAAAAATCGTAAATATTATCGTCGGAAAATTTCGGGTCTTCATCGAGGTCCCCCAGACCGGGGTCAAACGGTTCTATCCGGTCGCCCCCTCAGCCAGGGCAAAGCTCGGCGTATCTGAAACTCTCGGTATCGTAAACGGTGTTATAGCCGATATACCGGGGATGATAATCTTCCACGCAATAGAGGCCGAAGAAACTCTCGGTAATGATATTATCCCAAACTTCAACACCAGCCTCGAGATCAGGATAAGTAACCGCTATACCGCTGAATGTTGAGCCGGTGATCGTATTGCAGTAGATATCCCCCGACGCTCCCGCGCCGAAAAAGATACCACAGCTTCCGCCGACAATAACACAGTTGGAGATATCGACGTTGGCGTAATGAATATTAACCGCGACCTCTTCATCTATACCGAAAATGACAGCACCCTTACCGTCGATACGGACATTTACGCTGTCGGAAATTCTCAAATCGCCCAGATATTCAAGATCCGGGTTTAGTTGTATGTATTTATCATAGAGCCCGTTACCGTCGGCGTTATCATAGATCTCCTGCAGGCTCTGGTAGGCAAGGGCGGGCACGTAGGCCGTAAGGGTCAGAATTATTGTGATCAGTACCAGTCTTTTCATCCAAAACTCCGGTTAAAACCCGATTGTGTGAATTATAACCATAAATGGTGGAATCGACAACATCTTTTATGGAGGTTTCATTCCTGATTCGACTACTTGAGCAGGGTCATGCTACCGCTTCGAGCAAAATCCGGCGTCACGATTTTGTAGAAATATACTCCCGACGTCGCAGCGGCCGCATCCCAGACAACCGAATGCCCTCCGGCGGGAGTCAATCCCGAAAACAGCGTCTCCACCTTCCGGCCCAGGATATCGTAGATCTCCAGGCGGACGTCGGATTCGACCGGCAATTTGTAGCGGATTGTGGTGGAGGCATTGAATGGGTTGGGGTAGTTGGGGGCCAGGGCGAAGGTTTGGGGGATGTTATCGGTCTCTTCGAATAAGCCGGTTTGGTAATCTAATCTTAGAGCCAATAATGAAAGTTGATCCGCCACGTAAACAGTAGAATCATTCATAGGATATATATATTCGGCCCTACCCGGAGTGTTGTATTCCGCGATTAGCGAGATGTTTTCAGGCTCGGAGATATCAAGAACCTGTATGCCACCGGAACCCAAAGAGACATATGCCAGATTATCCCTGAGTGAAATATCAACTGAAGAGCCCGCCGTTTCGAAATGCCCTATTTCATAGGGTTGTTGTGGTAAGGATATATCGTAAATACGTATACCGACAAGCCCGTGCGCGATATACGCATAATCTCCCCTCACCACAATGGAATTTACTTGAGAATAACTAGAGTATGAGCCGATAAAATGGGGATCGGCCGGATTTCTTAAATCAAAAAGCCTGAATTCCGAAGCGCCTTCGGCAACACATAAAATTTCCTCATCCGAGCCTGACTCTTTGGCAAATTCGAATCCTCCCAGGTTATTTACCTGCTGGGGATTACGCGGATCAGCTATATCGACCACATGAACACCATAGCCTGAGTTGCTTACGTAAGCGTAATCTCCTTCAACGGTTATGCCATAAGAAGAATTGCCTTCGAGATCGGTTTGGCCGATTTCAACCGGATTTTCCGGCTGGGATATATCTATTATTATAAGCCCCGGCGAAACGGCAGCGTAAATATAGTCTCCTCTCAGGACCATTCCATCTTCAATGATCGTGCTCTCCAGTTCGCCAGCAATATACATACTATCGGTATTAGCGATATTTACGGATACTAAACCGGATGACATTCCGAGCCAGGCGAAATCACCGGAACAACTCATAAGATTAATATAATATCCGGCCTCGTAAAATTCTTCCAAATACGGCGAATACGGATCCTCGGCGTTAACAATGTACAATCCCTCCGTGGACGCAATAAAAAAATCGGTTGATACGTCTATCACTTCGAGCCCGTTTATAACAGAACCAACGTTGCTTATCCGGACCGGATTGGCAGGATCCGCGATATCGAAAATATTGAACCCCTCAATTGACCAGTCGGTAGAGATGTAGGCATAGTCACCGTTAACATAAACTCCCCGAACAGGCCCGATGTCAACGGCGTCGCCGATTACGATCGGGATTTCGGGATCCGAAATATCAACTATATGAAAGCCGTCAAAATACGCCGATACGTAGGCAATATTACCGGATACAAATACGTTGTTAACCCCGCTCCACTCGTCTACAAGCGCGCGATATTCAGGCGCCGTCGGGTCCGATACATCCAGA
Source organism: Candidatus Zixiibacteriota bacterium (assembly GCA_036481315.1). Lineage (GTDB taxonomy): Bacteria > Zixibacteria > MSB-5A5 > UBA10806 > UBA10806 > JAZGHS01. Next base: position 18,397 of record JAZGHS010000230.1, read on the forward strand.
ATCAAAAGTCCGCTGAAATAATCGGAAACGTATGCATAGTCTCCCTGAACCTGTACGCTGCGGGCTCTCCCGGACGTTTCATAGCGCGAAAGAAGGACAGGGTTCTGCAAATCGATAACGTCGAAAATAAAAAGCCCCGAATATTGATCGGCAAGATACAAAAGTCCGCCGTCAAGGAAAACATCGTAAGCGTTCCCTCCGATTTCATACTCTCCGATCGTTGACGGATCGAGGGGATCGCTGACGTCTATTATTCTCAATCCGAATTCGCCGTCGGCGATAAATACAAAACCGTCGTTATACTCGATCCCATGTCCGCCGCCCCCCAGATACATTTCGTTGATTACAGAAAAATCGCCGCCTTCAAAATCGAGAATTCGAAGGCCATTTTCAAAGGCGCAGTAGGCATATTGTCCCTCTACGGCCACATCATATACCCTGCCCCACAATGCCGAGTTGACGTATTCGATACTCTGGCCGTGAACGGGGACGATTCCCAACGCGATAATCACTATTGATGACATCGTTATACGTTTTAACATATCACCTCCGACATTAGCGTAAACCCAACGATCGTCAGTTACAATTCTAAGATATCAAAAAAGACCATTCTGTCAACAAAAAAGCCCGCCGTGGCGGGCTTTCGAATTCAATCGGAATTACGGAAATGTTACTTTTTCTCCTCTTTGCCTTTCTTGTCGTCCTTGCCCGATTGTCTGTCCTCGGCTTTCTTCTCGGAGATAACTTCCGGTTCGGCGCCTTCCTCGCCCTCGGCGGGAGCGGCTTCGCCCTCGGCGACCTCTCCTTCCTCGCCCTCAACCTCAACCTCATCCTCTTTGATCACCGTGGGAGGAATTACCGAAACCACGGTCCGTTCCTCGTTTTCCAGAATCTCCACGTTCTCGATCTGCATTTCTTTAACATGGATCGAATCGTGAATCTTCAAATCGGTTACATCCAGGGTAATCTTATCGGGGATATCTTTCGGAAGGCATAACACCTCCACACTCCTGATCACCCAGGATACGATACCACCGAAATTTTTCACGCCTTCGGCCGTGCCCTCCAGCACGATCGGCACAGTCACCTTGATCTTCTCGGTCATGGAGATATGCAGAAAATCGATATGAATCAGATGACTATCGACCGGATCCCTCTGTAACTCCTTGATAATCGCCTTTTTGCCCGAATCGGAACCGTCGACATTAAGATTAATCAGCAAATTTTCACCGCCCGAGTTTTTCATGGCCGTGTGAAAATCGTTGTATTCCATTTCGATGGCAATCGGTTTCTCATCCTTGCCGTAAACAACGGCCGGGATTTTTCCCGCCGCCCTCAACTTCCTGGCCACGCCTTTGCCTGACTTATCCCTGACGCTGACTTCAAGTGTAATTTCCTTCATCCTTTACTCCTCAATTGTGATTTATTTTCAAAAAATCGATCTGTCGGACAATGATGAATCAACCGTTAATCGAGCCATCAATTCCGACTTATTTAACCTCTGTATCAAATAATTCTCACGTTACCTCAACCGCGTATCACTATGCGAAAAGGCTTGAAAGAGAACGTTCCTCATGAATTCTCGATATTGCCTCGCCGAACTCGGACGATACCGATAAAATCTCGATTTTCGATCCCAACTTCCCGGCTGGATGATATATGGTATCGGAAACAAAAAACTTTTCAATAGGCGATTTCTCAATTCTCTCCAGAGCTTCGCCGGATAAAACCGCGTGGGTACAAGCCGCCACTATCCGCCTAGCGCCCTGCCCTTTTAAGGCCACCGCGGCCTCAGTCAGAGTTCCGGCGGTATCGACCATATCATCGCGGATAACCACGTCTTTACCCTCGACATCGCCAATTATGTTCATCACCTTGGCCTGGTTTATGTCGGGCCTGCGTTTATCCACTATCGCCAGGCTGAAATCGAGAATCTTGGCGAATGACCTGACCAGCTTAACCGATCCAACATCGGGAGCCACCGCCACACCTTCCTTAATTCCCAGCTTCTTAATAGCCTTGTTGAAAACCCTCGACGAATAAAGGTGGTCCGACGGGCAATCGAAAAAGCCCTGTATCTGCGAGGCGTGCAAATCCATTAACAGCACCCGATGAACTCCTGCGGTGGTAATGAGATTAGCCACCAGTTTCGCGGAGATGGCTACCCGGGGCTGATCTTTGCGTTCCTGACGTGAGTAGCCGTAATAGGGGATAACAGCGGTGATTCTTCTGGCCGACGCTCTCACGCAAGCATCGATCATGATGAAAAGCTCCATCAAGTTCTCGGCGGGAGGATTAGTCGATTGAATAATAAAAATATCCATTCCCCGGATATTCTCATCGATTTGGAAAAAGATTTCGCCGTCAGAAAATCGCTTTAACGTGCAATCGGAAACCGATTTTCCCAGATTTTCGGCGATTTTCTCCGCCAGGGGTCTGTTTGAACTCCCCGAAAAAATCTTAAAATCGTTGACCATTTTCTATCCCCGCTATTGTGATCCGTACCATCCGGATCAGACGTTTAACAATTTCTCCTCAAAAAGCTGGGGCGCCAGGATTCGAACCTGGGAATGCCAGCTCCAAAGGCTGGTGACTTACCACTTGTCGACGCCCCAAATCCCTATCAAACTTAAGAAAATAAGTAAATTCCAACGATTGTCAAGATTTGATTGTCGATTATTCGGGCTGACTTTTACTTCTCCCCGATCGGCTTTCGATTCGAGAGCTATCAGGCTCGAATTCCACCGAAGAAAGCGCCGGATTATTACGGCTATCGAATATCCGGAGTATATGCCCCGAAGGCATCGTTATCTCTTTAAGTCCGTAATCTTCATGGAATTGCGGGATCGCGTAAATTTCGATGTCGCTGGGAAAAACCGGTATTTTCGCCCCGTAGCACCCTCCGAATTGGATCAAATCAGGTCGCAGTGATAATACATATTCACCGTCCCCTTTTTCGTGCCCCGCCCACCCGGAACCCATATCGGGTATTTTGCGGTGAGCTATATGAATGTCATTTAAGCCGAGCATGTCTATGGCCCTGAATTTCGAATAATACGGAATAGAACCGGCCGTATTGGTCGCTATAAGAGTGTTCGGGGAGGCGTTTCCGCGCAACCAAATCGCGACCTCTTTTCCGCATTCGGCCGCTTTATCGCTTTCGATATGCGGTTTTATGCTCGAGAAATCCAGCAAGACGAAGTTATAAACTACAACGACCGTTACGATGAATACCGCCCGTCTGATTCCACTGATTAACATTACTGACATTGCCGACAGGATACAGATAATCGGCATTATCGGCGCGAAAAACCTGGAGGCAGGCATAGGGTCTCCCCCTACCAGAATGATATAAATGGTATAGACACCGGCGATAAGCGGAAGAATATAAAGCCGAGAATAATTTTTAAACAATAGCGATATCGCCAGAGGATCGATCAGGGGTAGTAATATAGCCATCGAGGGGATGGCGAAAATTATCAGATATCTGAAACCTCTGATTAATTGATCAATACTCCATCCCACCTTGGCATAAAAAGTGTTCGGGAAGAGGTACCCGTAATAATCGTACCGCCAGATGTAATATGGCAGGTATAAGGCCCCAAAAGCCAGAATCAGATATAGGAAGTAAATTCGTTTATTTTTCGCAAGAAGGATATCGATACTTATCAGTCCGAAAATTAAAAGACCTTCCGGCCTGGTGAGGGCTGTTAATCCGCATAGAAATCCCAGGAAGATATATCCCCTGGCATTTCCCGAATCCCCGATACGTAGATAGTAGAGAACCCCGGATAAAACCAGCAGAGTAAAAAGGGTAACCTCCATCCCGCTGACGCCCCAAGGCAAAAACACTCCGGACGTCCCGAGAAAGAGAACGGCGGCGATGGAGATTTTATAGTCTATCGCCCCGATGAACTTGTGTGAATTACCGACCAGAACCAAGCATCCGAGGGCGAAAATCAATCCCATAATTTTCGAAAATATAACGGTATCAAACCCTATCCATTTGCCTGCGGCCAGCAAAATAACCCAGAGAAACGTGGTATACCCCTCCACTTTCTCCCCGACATTGAAAACCGCGCCGTTGCCCGCCGCGATATTCTCGGCGTAACGGAACGAGATTAAAGCATCATCGAGCATCCACGGGTGGATCATGACGCTGAAGGCGATAAGGACTATCGTCGCTAATCCGATAGCAAGCCAAACGTATCTGATATTCTCAATTCGCATTAATACGATATATAATCGATTATAATATCTATATCAAGTTTACTTTTAACCTGCTATCTAACTCCATCACGCAAAATTCTTTTCCCTTGAAAATCCATCGAAGATCCATATCTTGCAAAGTTTATTGAATTCGGCCGGGATTAACCGTAAAGGAGGACGGTCATGCTTTTAGGGGCGCACATGTCGATCGCCGGAGGAGTGTACAACGCTTTCGCACGTGGAGAGAGTGTCGGTTGCGATACCATACAGATATTCACCAAATCGTCTAACCAGTGGAAAGCAAAAGAACTAACCGACGAGGACCTGGAGAAATATCATTCCGAGCAGAAGCGTACCAAAATCGGCCCGGTAATCGCCCACGATTCCTACCTGATAAATCTCGGTTCTCCCGACCCAGCCCTGATCAAAAAATCGCGTGAAGCGTTTCTGGTGGAAATGGAACGTTGCGAAATGCTCAAAATTCCCTACCTCGTTACCCATCCCGGAAGCCATCTGAGCAAAGGCGAGGAATGGGGTGTAAAGCGAATCGCCGAATCGATTAGCTGGCTTCACGAACAAACCGACGGTTTCAATGTCAAGATCGCTCTGGAGACCACCGCCGGACAGGGTACCAACCTGGGATACCGATTCGAGCAGATAGGTTCGATGATAGAGCAGGCCGAGACGCCGGAGCGGCTGGCTGTTTGTTTGGATACCTGCCATATTTTCACCGCAGGTTACGATATTACCACCGAACAAACATATAAACAAACGATATCCGAATTCGACCGTATAATAGGCTTGGATAGATTAGCGGTCATCCATTTTAACGACGCTAAAAAGGGACTGGGATCACGTATCGACCGTCACGAGCATCTGGGCAAAGGCGAAATAGGGAAAAAGGCGTTCGGGTTTTTCATGCGCGATAAGAGATTAGCCAGGATTCCGAAACTTCTCGAAACCCCCAAAGGGGACGACGGCGAGATGGATAAGGTCAATCTAGGATTATTAAGAAAGCTGGCCAAGAAATGAAAAATATTATCATCGTATTAATCGCGGTTATATCCTTAAACGCCGCTTTTGCCTCCGACGCTATCCGATTTGAAATAAAAAGCACTCTTCTCAGCGAAAATTCAGGAGGTACCTCGAGAGATTTCCAGGGGGAACTTCTTATCCCGCAAAAGGGAAAAAGAAAGATATTTATAGCCCCCTATACATTGACTATCAACTCAAACATAATATCGCCCGGAAAATATAACATTGAGATCGAGCTTATCGGCCTCGGCCCCACATTCCACAATTACAGCCATAATTTCGAACTCGCAGTCTCTGAAAAAATACTGATACCGTCGCTACCCGCAAAGAACGACCTGCTGGTAAGCTACTCATTAACATTAACGGACGATACCAGCGCTTTCAAGGGATACGCGACCGTCACGGAAAAATCCCCCGAATGGGGAACGTCGACGTCCATACATTATCTTACGCGATGGATGAAGGGCTCTTATGCCGATTTCACCTGGAATACCAGATTGAGCTACCTTGAGAATGTTTACAATCAATACCGCTATAGCTATAAGCTATCCATGTTCGACAAGATCGATGTTACGTTTCACCCGGAGCCTACCGACGCCGTTTATTTGGATCCATCGAGACATTACGCCATCTATCCGAACTCGAAAAAAATCGATCTGGTATTCGGTCACGATATCGACGCCGCCTCTCCGGCACCTGCCGCCGAACTTCTGATCTACAGCCTTTGGGGTTACGGTCCGCGTTGGATGGTCACCGGTCTGGCCCATCTTTATGAGGATAACAATCTTTTACTCAGGGATTTCGCCCATAAGCTCGATCCATCGATTATAAAACGCAACTTCTCGTCGGGAACATGGGTCGATTCGGATACGGGTACTGTTTTTTGCGGCGGATTCGTAAACTGGCTCTTAACTACCGGCAGCTTATCCGATTTCAAAAACCTGTATAAAAAATCAACTCCGCTCGATTTCGAAAATCGATTTGAAAAGATTTACGATCGAAATTTTACCACGGCGATTGAGGATTTTATCGAATACTCTAAAAGTTACATACCCAAAGAGGGCGAACAGCTTTATTTCGCTTCGATATATCTTCGGCAGGGCGATTTTACCAGCGCCCGTGATCTTTTCAAAGAACTGGTATCGGAAAAGGAAATCAAAGAAGAAAACCTGGTCAACCTCGCCGCCTGTCAACACTGGACGGGCGATTTCGATGCGGCTGTTGAAACATACGATACCGTAATGAAAAATTATCCGGAAAATCCGAGATACATGATGCTTAGTGCAGACGTGCGGATGGCCAAAGGCGATTTCGATAAGGCGGTCGAACTGTATGAAAACGCCTTTTCAAAACACGGATTCGGGAACGCGGGATTAAGGCTTATGACCATTCTCATCGATGATGGCAGAATCGATTCCGCCCGGGTAATTTTCGATAAACTGGGTACGGATATCTCCGGAAGGTTAGATTATTCTATCGAACAGGCAAGATTGATGATAGCCGAGAGTGTTGATGATCTCGATTCGCTATTAGTCCGGATCGCAAATCGCGCTCTGGCCGCCACGGCAAAAGCCTCCGACGATCCCAGGGGGTATCTCGCCGCGGGGAAGGCGCTGGCTCTTTCGGGCCGGTTCGATCAGGCGGTTCTTAATCTGGAAACGGCTCATTTCCTCGAACGGAAAAGCTCCTTTCTTGGCTTACCGTTATTGGAGTTGGGAAAAGCGGCTGATCTTTCCGAAAAGAGAGACGAGGCTTTGGAATATTATAGAAAAGCGTCGGAAAGCGGCGGCGGGAAATATATCGAAAAACTCTGTCAAAAATATATCAAATCCGGATACAGGCTGAAAAAATGATAACATGTTACAAGAATTCTATAATAACTAACGAATTGACAATATGGGTTTTTTAAGCTCTGCTTATTTATTTGCCCTGGCGGCGGTATCGATACCGCTAATTCTGCATTTCCTTTCCCGGCGGCGTATCAAAACGATAGAGTTCTCGTCGCTGAGATTCTTAGAGCAGATGCAGAAAAGCCGGATGAAATGGTTAAAGATAAAGGAAATTCTACTTCTATTATTGAGAATGATCATTCTCGCCTTAATTGTTATGGCTTTTGCCCGTCCTACCGTTCGAGGTTTCGTCGGCTCCTCTAAAGGATCATCCTCGGTCGCGGTCATCCTCGACCGTTCAGCGTCGATGGAAGCCCAGGGCGAGACGGGAAGCTTATTCGACGAGGCCAGGCGAACGGCGGGCAGGTTGATAGGAAGCCTAGGGCTGGCCGATCAAGTTACGATCATCCCCTGTCCCATATCACCCGCGACAGGCAATTCGATAGACCCTTCATATCCGGGTGACAGGCTTCAAAGTCGTTTGGAAAATATCGAATTGGGCTACGGCTCCGATAGAATAGGGGACGCTTTGATATCCGCCCTCGATATTTTGTCGAAAAGTTCCGATCTCAACCGCGAGATATATATCATATCCGATTTTCAAAAAAACGGCTGGGATAATCTGCCGTCCGAGGTTATGAACCGGGAATTCTGGGACGGTATCAATCTGTCCTGCGTACCGCTGTCTCCGGCGGGACCGGAAAATATCGGCATAACGAAAATGTCGCTTCCTCCCCAGATGCTGGTACCGGGGGAAAATTTCGAAATCGAGTCCGAGCTTACCAATTTCGGTTCTGGCACGCTTGAAAATGTACTCGTGGGTGTAGTTGTCGACAGTGAACGCAAAGCCCAGACCGCAGTATCGCTTCCGCCCGGTCAGCCTACCAGGATCTCGTTCAAGTTCAAGCTCGATAATCCGGGTAAACACAGCGGATATATCGAGATCGATTACGACAGGTATAGCATGGACAACAAAAGGTATTTCACTCTTGATATCCCGGAAAAAATCAACCTCCTGGCGGTCGGGCAGACATCGGCCAGCCTCCGGTTCTTATCTCTTGCGCTGGACAGGCCCGAAGCGGGACAGATATCTTATAAAGGAATCGGTATCACCGATCTTCTACGGGAGGATCCGGGAAAATTCGATATTATCCTCATTTATGATCTAAAAAACCTCGATCCATCGCGTGAGGCCGCACTCGAGCGGTTTATCGATGATGGCGGTGGCTTATTTATCGCCCTGGGTAAATCGACTGATGTATTGTATTGGAATAAATTTCTCAAACCATCCGATATCTCTCTCGGAGCAAAAACCGGGAACATCGGAGAGTATATCATCTGGGATAATTTCGATTTCGAACATCCGATTTTCTCGGTCTATTCGAAGGGTCATTCCGATCGTTCAAAACCTGAGATCCCCGATATTCATATTTTCGATTACATGAATCTTAAGGGCGGTAAAATCATCGGATCGACATCAGGCGGGATTAATCTCTTTGCCGAATCAAAAACCAAATCCGTCCTGGTATTCGGAAGCGGCCTCGATCTCGCTTCAGGCGATCTTCCCACCCACTCATTTTTCCTGCCTCTGCTTGTCAGGAGTGTCGAGTACCTGGGGTCCAGGGATTCAGGCGAGGATTTCGACGGGATCATAGGGGAACCATTCGCCTGGAAAATTAACGGGATCAAAGAGGAGTTGAAGCTGATTTCGCCGTCGGATAAGGCCACCGATATCAATCCCGCTTTGGGCGACGGCGGCGCTATGATTAGATTCACTATCGATGATATCCCCGGTATTTACAGGCTGGCCTCCGATAGCTCCACAATCTCGCTGATCCCTTTCAATGTCGACCCCGTAGAATCATCCGATGAGTCTATTTCCTCCGATAAGATCGGCGAGCTTTTAGGAGTGACGGTCAATGAAATAGAACCGGGCGCCGATCTGGTAACGTCGATCAAAAACGCACGTTTCGGACGTGAACTCTGGAAGGAATTTCTGATATTCGCCTTAATTCTTCTGATTATCGAATCGATTCTGGGAAGAACATCGCCGCCAAAGACCGCGGAAAAAGCGATTTGAAATACGCGCTATTAACGATTGCTATTGTCCTGCCGATTTTCGGCTGTCAAAAGGATCCTGTTCTTATTAACGAAACCCGTCCCGGCGGCTATGCCATGGGCGAAAAAGTACCCTTGAAATTCTCGCTATCGAAAATCGACAATCCTCCCGATTCAATTGACGTTTCGGTATGGGAAAAGAAAACCGATTATCGTTACGCATTTCGCGCCGCGTTAGAAAACTGCGATATCGTTTGCGGTTATTCCCGTATATGGGTCGGCCGCAAACCAGACGGCCGCTGGCCGGCGGGAGGGACATACCTGGTTTTCGCATCGGTAGAAATGAAAAGAACCGTCTATTCCGATACGGTGGTGATCGGCCTTGCCGATTGAAATTAGATTATTGGCTAACTTATCAAATTACTTGACTGAAATTTATATTGATTTTAAAATATCCCACGCCTCGCCGAGGCAAGGAAATGTGGCTGTTGCGTGGAGCGAGGTGAAAGGATAAAGTGATGGGTAACAAGAGAGATCGATTAAAAGAAATCCTGCTGGAAAAAGCAATTAGATTCGGAGATTTCACCCTGGCCTCCGGGCAGAAATCGACATACTACATAAACGGTAAAATGGCCACTCTCGACTCGGAGGGATTGAACCTAACCGCAGAGATATTTTTGGATATGATCGACGGAATAGAGTGTGACGCGATCGGCGGGCCGACGTTGGGCGCCGATCCTATCATCGGTGCGGTGGTTGCGTTGGCGCATAACCGCGGACGTAAGCTCTCCGGATTAATCGTGCGCAAGGAGACCAAAGATCACGGCACGCAAAAGCTGATCGAAGGGCCGGTTGCCGAGGGAATGAAGGTAGTTGTAGTGGAAGATGTCACCACAACCGGCGGTTCGCCCGGCAGGGCGGTTGAGATATTCCGTGAGGCTGGATGCGACGTTATTAAAGTCATGACAATAGTGGATCGAAAGGGCGGCGCGGCCGAGAAGCTGGCCGGTATGAATGTCCCTTACGAACCGATATTCGCAAAAGAGGATTTAGGATTGTAGCGGTAATAAGTGGTTTATCACATTAACGGTTTCAATATATGAAATCAGGTAAAGGGGTGAGTTTGTATTCACCCCTTATGTTTTTGGGCAGATTGCAGATCAACTCCCTGCTACCCCGCCTTGGCCGGACAGATCCTGGCAAACTCGCAAAGGCGGCACGATCCTCCGGGTGTGGCGATAAAATCCGATTCGTTGATCGCCGCCACCTTCTCCTCTATCTCCACTTTAGCGGCGTCCAGAGAACCGGGATCGGATGATGTAGTATGATCTGTACCATCGCCTAAGAACATGAACATCAATTCCGACGGGTATTCGCCGAAAAGCTCCTTGCACGCCAGCGAGTAGATCGGAAGCTGAAGATTCTTATCGAGCTTGTTTTTTCCCTTCTTGCCGGTCTTGTAATCGATCACCCGCAATCCCGATTCGGTCTTATCGATCCGATCGATCCGCCCTATCAATTTCGCAGACGATAGCTTTATCTCGAAAAACTTCTCCAACGCCGCCGGGAAACCGTCAAGCTTCGCCTGCATAGTCATATATTCACCTAATAATTCCGCGCCCCGCTGACCCATCCGCTCCTTCTGATCGGGATCGGAAAGCCTGATCTTCTTCCACCTTCCTTCGAAATCCGAAACCAAAGATACGAGACCCGGCGTGTCTCCATCCATCATCGCTCGTGCGGCGTTTTCTAAAACCGTATGTATCACCTGCCCCAGTATCTGATGAGGGCTCGGCGGCGATGGCATACGTAAAATCTTCTTGTAATAGAATTTCAACGGGCAGGAATCAAACGTTTCAAGATCAGTGTAAGATATCCTATCGACCTTATAACGCTTGGCGGGTCGCGGCGGGCTATATTCGTCTTGATCTATCGCGTCTTTCAACGATAATTGCGCTAAGAGCAGTTGTGCTTGAAACTCCTCTTTTATCTTCGCGAATTCCTCCGGCGATTCGGCGCTAAAGCTTCTCACCCGCCATAGATCGAATAAACCGTCTGAAATACTTTTATCGACCGCGCCCGAACCCGGTATAATTACCGAATTGCAAGACTCCCCCGTTTGTGCGGGGCCAATCTCGGAAATAACAAGAAGTTCTCTTTGCTTGATTAGCTCCGATTCGGCAGCGTCCATGAAAAAGGGCGCCGAGGCCAACTCCTGTAAAAACCGCGATCTCTTCGTACCCTTCTTCTCCATGCCGTACAAGTATAACTTCTCTCTGGCGCGGGTCATGGCCACGTAAAAGAGCCGACGTTCTTCCTGAATCCGGTAGTCGCCTTCCGGTAATTCGTCCTTATACAACTCCTGCGGAAATTCCACCGACGATGATTTCCTTGTCGGCGGGAATCGTCGGTTAGACAGCCCTATAACAAATACAACCGGATACTCAAGTCCTTTCGAGCCGTGAACTGTTCGCAATACGACCGGGGGTTGAATATCCTCATCGTTTGTATCATTACCAGCCGACCCCTCGTTCCAGTTTCTATAAGCTAAGAAATCTGAATGCGAAGGTGATGTGTTACCATGGATAAACGTTTCCGCCGAACGTAAAATCCCGGTCACCTCTACGACAGCTTGATAATCCTTTATCTTACCATCGCTTATCAACAACGATAAAATCCCAGCTTTTGATACGATAATCTCCAGAAGCCCGAGCGGGTCCTTTTCGGATTTCATTTTCCCGAAATATAGTAGAAGATCTATAAGTTTTTTAAGATGGGACGATACCGATTCTCCGCTCTCCTCAGCGGCAGCATGTAAAATATCGAGCGGATCGGATTCGGACCTGGATATTTTATACATAATTTCCCGCTTGTCATGCGGTCCGAGATCAACCATGAAATGATCGATTAAATACGCCATATGATCGCTCCGGCCATAATCGACCGTAAATTCATAGAGAGCCAGAAGCAGTTTCGACGCTGGCGATGATGACTTATCGGTTTTTTTATCGTAAGAGAAATCTATCCCGCGCTTGATAAGGACATTTTCCAGAAGATCCTTATGTGTCCTCGCCCTGAAGAGAACGGCAATCGATTTCGGACGACGGTAAAGTTCGTTTTTCAAAAGCGCTATTATCTCATCAGCTGTCGACTCCGACTCCGTCTCATGATCGGGGCAGATTCGGATTTTCACCTTATCGCCTTCCAGACCTGACGCGAACATCCGCTTATCGGGATCGAAACGAGAGTCCGGCTCGATCTCAATCAATGATTGCGCGGCATTGACTATATTCTGCGTGGAACGGTAATTCTCCTCAAGCTTATGATCCTTCACGTTGGCGAATAGGTTTTTAAACAGTTTGAACGACCCGAAACTCGCCCCACGGAACCTGTATATCGCCTGGTCGTCGTCGCCAACAACTGTAATGCCGACTTTATCCCCGGCCAGATAATGCAGCATCTCTACCTGGGCGAAATTAGCGTCCTGAAACTCGTCTACTAAAATGTATTTGATACGTTGCCGCAATATCGCCCCGACAATTTTCTCGGTGCTCAGGAGCATATGCGAAAGGACTATCATATCATTGTAATCGATCCAAGTTGTTCCGCCGTCGCTATCGGATGATTTCAATCGTTCGTATGATTGGTAAATCCTACTGGCCTCGTATATCCGGGTCCAGCGGTCGCGAGCTATAAGTTTTTCGTCATCATCTATTGCGGAATCTCGAGGTAAGTCATGAAGTTCCTTCTGCGCGCGTGAGATTAGCTCCGATGGTATCACCAGCTCGTCCTTGGCTCGGCTGATAAACGATTTCAGGGCGTAGTAAACCGATCCTGGGTTGTTAGTACGCAATAGTTTAGAATCGGTAAGCTCAGCTATAGCATTGAGAAGATATTTGTAAAGACGATATTCGTCGGCCTTAACAGCCTCTCCGGAAAATCCGAGCAGGTGCGAGAATTCGTTGATAATATCCAAACCGAGTGAATGAAACGTGGTCAGCTCTGGCGCCGATGTCCCGAGATCGGCCATACGTTCCTCGAGTTCAGCTTGCGTTTTGCGGGAGTAGGTTATGACCAGAATCGAATCGGGGGAATATCCTTTTTCTTCGATCAAGTATTTCGCCTTGGCCACGATAACCCGTGTTTTGCCAGAGCCGGCTCCTGCCAGGATGATCTGCGGCGTATCGAGATATTCCACCGCCAGCTTTTGCATATCGGAGAGTTGCATGATGAGGTAAGATACAATATGGAACGATCCCGGTCAATACCTCTGATTGGCACGATGCGATGCGGTTATAGCCATAAGCCGGGTTCCGAAGCGGAGCGGAGAAACTCGACTGCCGAGCCATAACAATGCCATCCCCGCCGTTGGTCGGGATCTTGATCCCGACATCCAGACGCGGGCAATAAATTACCCCCCTACGGCATGATACTCACCAAAAATTATATTGACATTGAACTCGATTTTCGCTTTTTTGTATCATCCCGTCCGAAAGGCCGGGTTCCCTCCCCCCGGGAAATGAAAGAGAAAGGCAGAATTATTGCTTAGCTGTAGATGTATGTCTATCTATAAAACTCAAGGAGGAGCTAAATGCTATTTATTCCCAAAAAAGCAACAGACAGATTTATCAAAGAATCTGGGAATTTTCAAAAAATACTGCGGGCCGCAAAAGATCGGGATGTTAACGAATCCGATACGGTAACCATCATTACAGATATACTATCTGACATCCTCGGCTATGATAAATATGCAGAGATAACGAGTGAATTAGCGATAAGAGGAACTTTTTGCGATTTAGCTATAAAACTGGACGGGAATATAAAATACATAATAGAGGTTAAAGCGATTGGTCTTGATTTAAAAGAAAACCATTTAAAGCAAGCCGTTAATTACGGTGCGAATCATGGTGTTCCCTGGGTTGTTTTAACTAACGGAATATTCTGGGAATTATATCGCATCAAATTCGAGCGTCCCATAAGTAGCGATTTGGTTTTGGCTTTTAACTTTCTTGAGTTGAATCAGAGAAAAGGCGAAGATCAGGAAAAGCTATTTCTTTTATCCAAAGAGGGTATTAGTAAAGCCGCTGTTGAAGTATATCATGAGCATATTCAAAGCGTTAATCGATTCGCGATAGCGGTCTTAATTACAACTGATGCCGTTGTGGAAGTCATTCGCCGAGAATTAAGAAGAATTACCCCAGATACAAAAGTTACTAAAGATGAAATTAAGAAAATTCTCAACGGTGAAGTACTAAAGAGAGATGTTATTGAAGGGGAAGAAGCAAAAAAAGCTATGAGTCGAATAAGAAAAGCCACGGGGAAACTTTTGAGGAAAGTTGCAAAGCAAAACAAACCTCTGACACCACCTGAAAGCACTTTATAAATTAACTCAATAGAAGGGCGTTGAAAAATAAAGTTAGTTTAGAAACATGGCTAAATTAATAAATAGATTAAGAATAAGAATTTATCAGATATTAGAGGTTGCCAAAAAAGGTGACCGAGCCAGCAGTGTTTTCGATTACCTTTTAGTCTTACTTATCTCATTTAATGTCATTGCGGTAATATTGGAATCAGAAAAAAGTATTTCCGATAGCTATTCAACTTTCTTCAATTTATTCGAATTGGTGTCTGTTATAGTTTTCACCATCGAATACATCTTAAGGGTATGGACATGTACTTTCAATAATCGTTATAAACTAACATTATGGGGTAGGCTTAAATTCATATTATCGCCTTTAGCTTTAATCGATTTACTGGCGATCCTTCCTTTTTATATACCGATGTTGATATCGATTGATCTAAGGTTTTTAAGAGTTTTAAGACTAATTCGCATATTCAGGCTATTTAAAATAGCCAGATATTCAGAGACAATTAGGACATTTGGTATTGTACTAAAATCAAAAAAAGAGGATCTGTTTATTACTGTTTTCGCGGTAATTTTACTGCTCATAATAAGTTCGAGTTTAATGTACTTCTTCGAATATGAAGCTCAACCAATGGAGTTTTCGAGTATTTTCGCCGCAATGTGGTGGGGAATCGCGACTCTAACAACGGTTGGGTACGGCGACATTTACCCTGTTACTGTGGCAGGGAAAATTACAGGCGCGTTCGTAGCGCTTTTTGGAATTGGCCTATTTGCACTACCCGCAGGAATACTAGGATCAGGATTCATTGAGGAAATCCAAAACAGAAAAAATAATACAAACGTTTGTCCTCATTGCAATAAAACAATTAATAAATAACCTATGCAGCTGGAT
>JAZGHS010000231.1:0-7086 GCA_036481315.1 Candidatus Zixiibacteriota bacterium
GTGATTCCCCGCCAAAAACGCTGAAAGTTATAACAAGCGGGATAGTCACCTGCATTACGGCGACTCCAAGATTGCCTATCCCCGCGTTTAGACCCAGGGTAAGACCCTGCATCCGTTTGGGGAAAAAGAAACTGATGTTTGACATAGATGACGCGAAAGCGCCGCCGCCGATGCCCGAAAGACCAGCCAGGGCAATAAAGGTTATGAAGCTAGTGTTAGGATTTTGAAGTGCAAGACCTGTACCAAGAGCAGGAAGAATCATCAGCAGTGTGGTCATGAACTTTACATTTCTTCCTCCGCAAATGGCTACCATAAACGAATTGGGAATACGAGCCGTGGCCCCGGCGAGACCCGCAACGGCAGGCAGCGTATATAGCAGGGCCTTGTACGCGCTTCCCGTCAACGGATCGCCGTCATTGCCAAAACTAAAATTATACAGAAGAGGGTTTGTGTCATGCAGTCCCTGTATCAAGCCTACGATAACGCCCCAATAGATCCAGACCGCAAAGGCAAGCAGGAGATTGGGAATAGATATCCAGAGGTTACGTAGTGCCGTATTCTTGCCTGAGCTTTCCCAGAATTCCTGATCTTCGACATCCCACCTATCGAGTTTTTTCATATCGACCTTTCACAGGTTATGCCCCTTCGAGCGGCGACTTTTTATTATCCATTTTAACTGTTTCTATCCGGGTCGCGATCTCGGGCATCCTTTTACGCTGCATACGCTGGATAACAGTATGCATCCACCATAAACAAACTCCGGTCAGGACAGTGAAAAACATCCAGCAGGTCGTCCAGAGACCTGTTCCCTCCAGCAGATAACCGAATAGAATAGGGCAAAAAAAGCCGCCCAATCCACCGAGAACGCCGACTATTCCCCCGACAACTCCTACATCGCGAGGAAAATAGTCAGGGATATGCTTATAAACGGCGGCTTTGCCGATGCCCATCATAAATCCGACAACGAAGATTAACCCGGTGAATATCCAGAGGTTTGCCTGGAAGTAAATATGAGTAACACCTCGCGCGAGGAGTTGCTTTTTCTCGACACGATCGCCAACTTCAACCATAGGCTCCTGCCACCATCTACTCGTGGGCCAGACAAGAGTCCCGGCGTTTTTTTGTTCGTCCGTAAGAGTCCGACCGTTTATTGATCTTAATTTATAGCTCTGGCTGTCCACTACTATTTCGCTGTCGGTGACAGAGGTAACAGTACCACCGCGACGACTCATTATGCCTTTTCCGGGCGATTCGATATCCATACGAGGGACAATCAATAGCGCGCAACAGATCAGGCAACTGCCAAGAACAATATACATAATTCGACGAGCCCCCCAATGATCCGATAAGTAACCGCCCAACGCTCGCACTACTCCGGCGGGTAAGCTGAAAACGGCGGCCATTAAGCCCGCGGACGCAACTGACATAGTATAGGCGTTGACGTAGTAAGGGATGAGCCATTGGGCTAAAGCCACAAATCCGCCGAATACTAGAAAATAATAAAGTCCGAACCGCCATACCCGCATATGTTTTAGCGGCTCTAAGCGCTCTGAAAAACTGTTGATATGAGAATCGTCTACTTTCTTCGAATGGGTCATGAACCAGAAAACCAGAGCCATGACCAGCAGGCCGGCAGCATACATTTTCGGCATCGTGCGCCAGGCGTCGAGATTATCGCCGTTGTTTGTTAGCCACCGAAGCAAGAAGGGAGCCCCCATACTGGTTAACGCCGCTCCAGCGTTACCTGCCCCGAATATTCCTAACGCCGTACCCTGACGCTCCTTCCTAAACCAGACCGATGTATAAGCAATTCCAACGGCAAACGACGTTCCGGCAATTCCAAAACCCAAACTGGCGATAAAAAAGGTCCAGAAGCTATTGGCCGAGCTTAAAAAATACATCGGAACAGCGGAAAGGAGCATGACAATCGTGTAGATAATACGTCCGCCGTATTTATCGGTAAGAATCCCCACCGGCAGGCGGAATATCGAGCCTGTAAGAACAGGAATTCCGATAAGCCAGCCCATCTGTGCCTTATCCCAGGCAAATACGTTATTATCCACCAGAAACGTTACCAGAACGCCATTTATCATCCAGCAGGCAAAACAAGCCGTGAAAGCTAAAGTATTCAGAGTTAAAACGGTAATTGCTCTACTATCACCGGTCATGGAATCCTCTCCTGGATCAAATGGGTTATCAAACGGTAGTACGGGTACTTCTATAATTACGATACCAGCGAACCACTTGTTTTTTTCTCCATAAATACGGATTTGGGATAACAAGGACATGTACGAGGCGAGTAAACGGGAAAAAACCAATAATAATAAACGCGTTTATTATGTGTAACTTAACCATTAAAGGCATACCGACAACAAAGCTTATGTCCGGATTTAATTTTAGAAGCGACCATAAATAAGGGGCTAAGGTGGCTGCGAACCAGGAGGAACCCCACCTATGAAAAATAGTCACGTAGATCCCGCCGATTACCTGAAATAACAGGAGAAAATACAATATCCAATCGACAGCGCTCGTAATTTCCTTGATCTTAACATTGTTAAAACGTCGGACTAATAGTTTAGTAAGCCCAGCCAATGTCAGGAACGCAAAAATAAGCCCGGATATCTCGAGGATATATAGTCTTAATGGGGCACGATTGAATGCCAATAAATGGTCGGGAATCAGAAACGCTATCAGATGGCCAGCAAGGACAACAAGAATACCGTAATGAAACGGTACCATTCCCCAGAAATGATCCTGGTTTTCAAGAAACTGCGACGAAAGACTCGAATACGTAAACGCCTGGGCTCGGTAACGATAAATGGTAACAAGAAAAAATGTGAAAAAGGCGACATAGGGTAAGATCAAAAAAAACAACTGATTCAGATGAGACAACGTATTATTCATTTTTTTTATCTCCCGTGTTGGCTTTTTCCCGCCTATCCAATTCACAACGAATCCCTATAAGAATTCCTTCGTAAGGATTGTTTTTTCCCTCTAGTCCCTTTATCATTTTATCGAGGGCGGGCATGATAAATTCAGACGTGAATATATGAGCCTCGTCACGCTCCATGCGACCGAGTATCCTCAGGATATGCGCCAGGTGATCGGGTAGCTCACCCGACTCGGTCAGGCCGAACTCACGTATTTTCCTGCGTACTTTTACCATGAAGTTGCCTCGCTCATAATTCTCTCCGTAGAGTTGCCAGCCCACCTCCAGAGCACACACCGGATTGATGTCGAATGTACGAGTAAAAAGCTCTTGTATCTCATAAACCGGCAATTCTTCGGTGTAATCGGCGAATTTCCGCACATGATGATTCGCGGATGGCCGCAGCGTTTCCAACTCAGTGGAACAGGCGATGACTTTTTGATGATAGTCGCTTTCAGGATAAGTCAGCAAACCGGCTAACATATCGTAGATTTCAGCGTCGGAATATCTCACGATCCTCTCCTCGGCCCGGTAATGAATCCGAAGCCCGCCTCCTGCTTCCTCTCCATCGTGTCCTTCAAGGCCTCAATAGCCTCTTCGCGATGGGCGGGCGGGATAACAAAGCGATCTTCTACGGTACACAGGGAGGTCATCTTATAGATAGCCTCGGCTTCTTCAACACCACATTCCGCTTCGGTCAGCATACGTTTCGCCGTTTCCATATCGACATCACCAACGGTGATCGCCCGTCGATACCAACGGACAGCCTTTTGTTTGCGCAGAGCAAAAGCTACCTTGCCTTCCTGCCCCGCGCTGAACAGGTTAGCGAGGAACTTCATCGGCATCCGCGCCTCATTTATATCGTGGAAAAGATCGTCGCTTATGCTGTTTATCGAATCACCCGACACTGCCGCCATGACGGGAGCCATAGGCGGTACATAAAATAGCATCGGAAGAGTGCCGAACTCGATATGAGGAGGAAGAGCCATCTTCCAGAGTTTTACGAATTTATATACCGGTGAATCCTGTGCCGCCTTAATAACTGAATCGTGCATGCCGTTTTTCCGCGCGCTTTCGATAACATAAGGATCGAATGGATCGAGGATCAAGCTCCGTTGCCCATCGACTAATTCTTCTTTTGGAAGATGGGCTATTTCCTGGATACCATCGGCGTCATAGAGTAAAACTCCGAGATAACGGATACGCCCTACACACGAATGGAAACAGGCGGGCGCCTGCCCGGTTTCCACTCGCGGAAAACAAAGAATACACTTTTCTGATTTGCCCGTTTGCCAGTTGAAATAAGACTTTTTATATGGGCAGGCGGAGATACATGAGCGCCACGCGCGACAACGCTTCTGATCCAACAAAACGATTCCGTCCTCACCCCGCTTATAAAGCGCTCCCGACGGGCACGACGCCACACATGCCGGATTAAGACAATGATTACAGATTCGGGGAAGATAGAAAAAAACGAGACGTTGTATAGCGAACAACTGTTCTCTTTCCAAGTCACTCAGACCTTCCAGGTTGGGATCATTCTCGGCATAGATAGGAGATCCCCCAAGATCATCATCCCAATTCGGTCCGGACTCTACATCTATATATTCTCCGGTAACCATCGAAATAGGTTTTGCGGTAGGCTGATCCGTACCTTGGGGGGCATTGAATAGGTTTTGATAATCATAGGTCCAAGGTTCGTAGTAATCGTCCATACTGGGCATATATGGATTGTGGAAAATATTCGGTATAATACGTCCTTTTCCGGTAGATTTTAAACGCAATTTGGTCTTTTTCTTTTCCCAACCGCCACCATACTTCTTCTGGTTCTCCCACTCCGTGGGATAGCCGGTGCCGGGCTTAGTTTCGACATTGTTCCACCACATGTATTCGGTACCTTTGCGGTCAGTCCAAATGTTCTTGCACGCTATGCTGCATGTGTGACATCCGATACATTTGTCCAGGTGAAAGACCATCGAGAGTTGTGATCGCACATTCATTATTCGCGCTCCTTTTTCTTTACCATTTTAATTCGGGTAATTTACGAACCAGTATATGGGTGTCGCGATTACAACCGATGGGACCCCAATAATTGAAATGGTACGTAAACTGCCCATAACCGCCCGCCATGAAGTTAGGTTTGAGACGGGTTCTTGTAAGGCTGTTGTGACCGCCAGCGCGCTTATTACCCCTTATAGGCGATTTAGGCACCGAATAGGTCCGTTCCGGGGAGTGATATTGAATACAAACTCCGGGAGGTATCCGGGCGCTCACTACCGCTCGCGTGACCACGACGCCATGGTCGTTATGAACTTCGACCCAGTCATTATCATCGATACCGATTTCCGCGGCGTCTTTAACGTTCATCCATAGAGGCTCCACGCCGCGTGAAAGTGTAGTCATCCGCTGATTATCGCCATACGTAGAATGGATATGCCATTTACCGTGGGGTGTTAGGTAATTAAGCGTCTTTGTAGGGCCGGCTTCACGGCTGAAGCATAGATCCGCATATTCTGTGGGTAGAGGTTTTGGTTTGTAGGTTGGTAAATGTTCACCGAATTGAAGGTACATGGGATGGTCTAAATAGAGATGCTGACGTCCGGTAAGAGTGCGCCACGGCACCAGAAGTTCAACGTTATAGGTAAAGGGAGAATATGCGCGTCCGTTCTCGGTCAAGCCGGACCACATGGGACTATTGATAAACCGGTAGGGTTGTGCCTGGAGCTGTTTGTATGTTGTCTTGACCGACCTGTCTTTCTCCACCAACTGTGCGAGCGGTAAACCAACCTTTTCTTCCATGTTTTTGTAAGATCTGTATGCGAGTTCGCCGTTGGTCACCGTGGCGAATTGAAGAATTAGGTTGCATGTGTCGGCGTCGTCTTTCAATGATAGAAAACGTTTACCCTTCCATTCAATGGTTGGCTGGCTCTCTAAAGCTTTTTCATAGATGTCATCGATATCGTAATGGGTGCCGTGCGCGCCGAGCCCGTTTTTTCGCACCATCGGGCCGTATGAAATGAATTGCTTATACAGGTTTTTGTAATCGCGCTCCACTACCTTTAGGTTTGGCATGGTTTTTCCGGGAATAGCTTCTATTTCACCCTTCTTCCAATCCTTGAGATCGGGCTGGGCAATTTCTGCGGCAGTATCGTGCGCGAGAGGAGTCGCGATGATATCCTTTACCGGCTCAGGGAAATGTTTCTCCGCCAACTCCGAGAATTTTTTAGCGATCGCCTGGAAAGCCTGCCAATCGCTTTTCGATTCCCAGCACGGAGGAACCGCTTCGGAAAGAGGATGAATAAAACTGTGCATATCGGTTGAATTCAGATCGGCCTTTTCATACCATGTGGCGGCCGGTAAAATAATATCCGAATATAAAGCCGACGTATCCATGCGGAAGTTCAAGTTCACGACTAAATCCATCTTACCCTGGGGTGCGTTTTTATGCCATTCCACTTCATCGACGGATTCTTCAGCTTTATCCTCGGCGATAGTGTTTGTGTGAGTGCCAAGGTAGTGTTTAAGGAAATATTCATGGCCCTTGGCGCTGGACATCAACGCGTTCCCTCTCCAAATATACCAAATACGGGGCCAGTTCTCCGGAGAATCCGGATCTTCCACGGCAAACTTGAGTTCGCCGGACTTCAATTTATTCACAACGGAATCCACGACCTTTTCCGGAGTATCGGCGCCGGCCGCTTCGGCCTCCTTGACGATCTCAAGCGGGTTCTTGTTGAACTGGGGATAGAAGGGCAACCAGCCGGAACGAACCGCCCTGGTCTGGATGTCCATTGTATGCCCCTTGGCCAGAGAATCGGGCGGCTGATGACGCGGGACAGTATGGTAATCTGTAAATTCTTTTTCATACCGCCATTGATCGGAATGAACATAATGCCAACTCGGTGCGTTCTGGAGGCGTGAGGGAGGATACCAATCCTTCGCCAGAGCGATACTGCTCCACGATTCCATGGGAGCGAGTTTTTCCTGGCCAACATAGTGGGCTAAACCGCCGCCGTTGACCCCCACGCATCCGCAAAATATGAGAGCGTTAATTCCCGCCCGATACATAAGATTCGCGTGATACCAATGGTTAATCCCGGCGCCTATGATGATAGTACATTTTCCCTTAGTAAGCTCGGCGGTTGTCGCCCATTCGC
>JAZGHS010000232.1:0-11249 GCA_036481315.1 Candidatus Zixiibacteriota bacterium
ACCTTCTATAGGCCTCTCCGCCCTATCCGATAACTATATTCAATAGTCTCCCTGGAACGAATATACGTTTTCTGATAGTCCTGCCTTCTAAATGAGCCTTAATCCTCTCGTCATTTGAGGCTAATTCAAATAAGCTCTCTTCATCGCAATCAACCGGGACATCGAAACTCCCGCGCAGTTTACCGTTGATCTGCACGACCATCGTCACCGTAGCCAGCCTGAGAGCGGAATTATCGTAAGTCGGCCAGGATTGGGCAAATACGCTCGGTTTCCCGCCGATCATCTGCCATAACTCCTCGGCTAAATGCGGGGCCATCGGGGCTATCAATAAGATCAACTGCTTGATAGAAAAATGAAAGAGATCGGACGACTTACTTTTGGATTCCATAAGTTTATATAAATCGTTTACTAATTCCATCAAAGCTGCGACGGCGGTATTAAACTCAAGATTGTCTAGATCGTTACCGACTCTCTTGATGGTTAAATTCAAGCGATAGTTTAAGTCGTGATCGTTATTCTTTATATTTGAATACGATACGTTAATTATCTTTTTGACAGAATCAGTGGTTTGAGTTACAAGGCGATAAACTCTCCCCAGGAATCTGGCGATGCCGTTGATTCCCGAATCGTCCCAATCGCCGCCGTGGGCGTATGATCCCATAAACATCAGGTACATTCTGAAGGTATCGGAGCCATAACGTGAAACTAAATGATCGGGATTTATCACGTTACCGCGCGATTTCGAGATTTTGGCTCCCTTATTGGTGATCATCCCCTGATGCCTCAATTTCAAAAAGGGCTCGTCGAAATCAATCAATCCGCAATCATTCAAAAACATGCAAAAATAGCGGGCGTAGAGCAAATGCATCACCGAATGCTCCGCTCCTCCGATATACATATCTACAGGAAGCCATTTACGGACCAAATCGGGATTCCAGGGCCCGCCTTCAAATTCGGGGTCAAGATAGCGCAGGAAATACCAGGATGAATCCACGAAGGTATCCAGGGTTTCAGTTTCCCGCCTTGCCTCTCCCCCGCATTTCGGGCAGTTTGTTTTGACAAACTCAGAAGACTTGGCCAACGGCGAGCTGCCGTCAGAGGCAGGCTTGAAATCAACGATATCCGGCAAAAGTACCGGTAGATCGTCTTCGGGAACCGCGACATCGCCGCATTTTTCGCATATTATTATCGGTATAGGCGCACCCCAATAACGTTGTCGTGAAACCAGCCAGTCTCTGAGCTTATATGAGACCTTGAAATCACCGGCATTCAGGCTTTTGAGCGATTCCGCGACTTTTCTCATGCCCGACGACGATTTTTCACCGTCGAATTTATCGGAATTTGTCATTACGCCATATTCGGTAAAGGCGCCTTTATCCAGATCTATCTCGGAGTTATTCGACGGTTTTATCACCTGTTTAATCTCAAGATCGAATTTTGTCGCGAATTCCCAATCGCGATTGTCATGACCGGGAACAGCCATTACCGCGCCGGTACCGTAGGAATACAGCACATAATCGGCGATCCAGACAGGGATACGAGTACCGTTTATCGGATTCAGGCAATAGCTGCCTATAAAGACCCCTGTCTTCTCGCCTACGGTCGATTGACGATCAATCTCGGAGATGGCCTGGGTTCGGGCGATATAAGCGTCCACGTCTTTTTTTCTATCCGGAGCGGTCAGTTTTTCAACCAACGGATGCTCCGGCGCTAAAACGAGGTAAGTTACTCCGAAAAGAGTATCGGCCCTGGTTGTGAAAACCGGTATTTTCTCACCGGACTTCTCCTCGCTGAATACGATTTCGGCGCCTTCGGAACGACCGATCCAGTTTCTCTGCATCGTCTTTGTTTTTTCGGGCCAATAGATCTTATCGAGGCCGTCCAGCAACCGATCGGCGTATTCCGTAATCGACAGAAACCATTGTTTAAGACGTTTCCTGGATATCAACGTATCACATCGTTCGCAGGCGCCGTTGATAACCTGCTCGTTGGCGAGAACAGTTTTGCACGACGGGCACCAGTTGACGGGTGCTTCTTTCCTGACCGCTTTTCCCTTCTCGAAAAAATTTAAAAACAGCCATTGAGTCCATCTATAATATCGCGGATCGCTGGTGGCCAGTTCTGAAGTCCAGTCGTACATCGCTCCGATCTCTTTTAGCTGACGTCTGATAATTTTAATATTTTCCGCTATGGAGACCGCGGGATGAATACCGGTTTTGACGGCATAATTTTCCGCGGGAAGCCCAAAGGAATCGAAACCCATCGGCTCGAATATATTATACCCCTCCATCTTCTTTTTCCTGGTCCAGGTGTCGGGAAGAGCGAAAGCGTACCAGTGGCCTACATGAAGATTGTCGCCGGACGGATATGAAAACATGACCAGCGAAAAAAGCTTGTTGTCGGTTTTGGAAAAATCGGTCTTATGAAGATTGTTATCTTCCCAGTATCGACGCCATTTTTCGTCGATTTCCTTGAAAGGATAAGAACCCTTAAAAGTCGTTGTATCTCCGGAAGCAGGCATTATATCAGGCGGTCCTCTCTTTTCGGGTATCCTTTATAAGCCAGTTGATCGTGCCTGAGACTATAGATATCATTATCGACGCCAGTATTGCCGAGGCGAAATTTTTCAACTCGAATCCGGACACAAGAAACGCTATCAGGTAGAGAATCAAACCGTTGATCACGAATGTAAATAATCCCAGGCTGATTATGTTTATCGGGAGAGTCAGAATGATAAGAAGCGGCCGAAGGAGCGAATTGAAAATTCCCAGAAGAAGAGCGGCGACAACCAACGCGATCGGATCGCTTACCTCTGCCCAGGGTAGTATCTTGACCACCACTAGCATCGAGGCGCTGGTCACTAAGAATTTCAGAAGGAATCTTTTAGGTCTGTAATCACTCAACATTACCTCTCCGAAATTAGGGCCTTATATCAGGGACGATTATACATATCCCGTTCCATAATGGCAATATCGATCTTGAGCCGGTACTATTTTTCGGCCTATTCGAGAGCCGCGTAGATATTGCCCTTTACAGGCCCGAGAGTCACCGCTGAAAACTGATTGGAAAGAAAAACCTCTCTGGCGACTTTTAAGACATCATCCGCTGTTACCGCGTCGATTCCGGCAACCGTCTCATCAAGAGTGATATGACGATTGGCCAGAAGCTCATGTTTGGCCAGACGATTCATACGATTCGAAGTATTTTCCAGGCCGAGCATCAGGTTGCCCTTAAGTTGTTCTTTGGCTGACGCTAATTCGAGATCGGTTAACCTGTTTTCGGTGATACGATCGATCTCATGCCTGATTGCGCCCAGGGCCCTGCCCGCGTTTGTCTTTTCAGTTCCAAGGTAGATGCCGAATATGCCATTATCGGCGAAGAAATCGAGGAATGAAAATACCGTATAAACCAGCCCCAATTCCTCTCGCAGATGCTGGAACAACCTCGATGACATGCCTCCTCCGAGTATGGAGTTTAAGAGAAGCATCGCGCCCCTTGATTCGTTGGTGAATTCTTTGGTCGGCAATCCAAGACAAATGTGGGTTTGATTTGTGTTCCTTCGGAATACCTGCCTCAGGGCTTTGAACTTGGGCTTCTTGCGGTTATTCGGCGAAACCGGACTATTATTGTTCCGATCGGCGTACTTCTTCGTGATTTTGACGAGACGATTATGCTCGAGATTACCGCTGGCGGCGACTATTATATTCGCTGGACGATAATGCTTGCCCACAAAGCGCAGTACTTTTCCGCGATTTAGTCCCATAACAGTTTTCTTATTGCCGAGTATAGGACGGCCGAGAGGATGATCGCTAAAAATAGCCTCGGCAAAAAGATCGTGAACAAGTTCTCCGGGAGCGTCCTCTATATCCCTGATCTCCTCTAAAATGACCTTCTTTTCCTTTTCGATATCGGACGATCCGAAAAGAGGGTTGTTGATCAGATCAAATAGAATTTCAACCCCCTTATCGAGATGCTCGTCTAAAAATTTGGCGTAAAAACAGGTCTGCTCCCTGCCGGTAAAAGCGTTTAAGACACCCCCCACCGATTCGAGATGTGAGGCAATTTCCGACGGCGAACGAGTACGGGTGCCCTTGAAAACCATATGCTCGATAAAATGAGATATGCCGAGTGAGGATAGCGGTTCGTCCCGTGAACCGACATCAAGCCATAATCCCAGAGATACCGAGCGAACGTAAGGAATCGACTCGGTTATTATTCGAAGACCGTTTGGTAAAACGGTTCTTTTGTATGTCTCCACCCGTTCTGATTTCACGCTATCTCCGATTCTTCCCGTTACGTCCGCCTTGATCCTTGCCCGCGCTTTCGGATCTCTCTATCAATACCTTCCGTGAAAGACGAACCTTTCCCTCATCATCGATATTGATGACCTTGACCTTAACCTCGTCGCCGATATTAAGAACGTCCTCAACACGATTTACCCGGTAATGATCGATCTCGGATATATGCAGAAGACCATCGACGTTTGGTAAGATCCCGATAAAAGCGCCGAACGCCGCTACCCTTTTGACCTTACCGACGTAAATTTGATCAAGCTCGGCTTCGGCAATAAGCCCCTGGACTCTATCCCGGGCGGCTTCCCCGGCGGCCTGGTCGACCGAAGCGATAAGTACCGTGCCGTCGTCTTCGATATCGATCTTCGCGCCCGTGGTCTCTATAATGCTGCGAATCATCTTGCCTCCGGGACCGATAATCTCCCCTATCCTGGCGACAGGCACCTTGAAGGTGATAATTCTGGGAGCGTATTGCGAAAGCTCGGTTCGTGCCGTGGATAAGGTCTCGCTCATCGTCTCGAGAATTCGCATCCTCGCCCGATTAGCCTGAGCAAGCGCTTTTTCCATAATATCCAGAGTCAAACCGGCGATCTTGATATCCATCTGAAACGCTGTTATACCGTCTTTTGTCCCGGCAACCTTGAAGTCCATATCGCCGAGATGATCCTCTACTCCGAGAATATCGGTAAGAATCGCCATCTTATCGCCTTCCATCACAAGACCCATAGCGATTCCGGCAACCGGAGATTTTATCGGAACACCCGCGTCCATGAGGGCCAGCGAACCGCCGCATACGGTAGCCATTGACGATGATCCGTTAGATTCCAATACCTCCGAGACAATTCTAATTGTATAGGGGAAGTTCTCCTCTGCTGGTAAGACCGGCTCAATAGCGCGCTCAGCAAGAGCGCCATGACCGATCTCGCGTCTTGCGGGTCCTCTCTGGGGACGAACCTCGCCAACGGAGAAGGGCGGGAAATTGTAATGGAGCATGAAGCTTTTAAACGATTCTCCTAAAAGATCGTCGACCCTCTGTTCGTCCATCTTGGTTCCCAGGGTGGTCGTTACCAATGCCTGAGTTTGTCCGCGTGTGAATAAAGATGAACCGTGAGTACGTGGCAACGCGCCGACATCGATACTGATATCCCTGATGTCCTCGAAACCGCGGCCATCGGAACGAACGCTTTCGTCGAGAATCATTTTACGAAGATCGTCTTTCTCTATTCCGCCTATCACCGATTTTACAGTGCCCTCGGATTCGGGGAATTTCTCCGCTAACGCTTCTATTGTCTCCGTGGCAATTCCTTTGATCGCCGCCGAACGTTCACTCTTATCCTTTATCCTGATAGCCTGCCCGATTTTTTCTTTTGTCATTTCGGTCACGGTCGAAACTAATTCGGGGTCCTTTTCCACCGGAACAAACTCGTCTTTTGGCTTACCGCATTTTTCCTTCATCTCGTCGATTACAGCGCAAATCTTTTTGATATGGTTATGCCCGAACTCCAACGCTTCCAGCATATTTTTTTCGGAGATTTCCTGTCCACCGCCCTCGACCATATTGATGAATTCCGGCGTTCCGGTGATGATCATATTTATATCCGACTGCTCGAGATCGGAAAAAAGCGGATTGGCCACCAGTTTACCGTCGACCCGGCCAACTCTTACCGCCCCTATGGTTGCTTGAAACGGAATTGAGGAGATAGCCAATGCTGCCGACGCGCCAATTATGCCTAGAATGTCGGCGTCGTTTTCCTGATCCGACGATAGTACCTGAATCATGACCTGTATCTCATCCGGGAAATCGTCCGGGAAAAGAGGTCTCAAAGGCCTGTCGGTCAGACGTGCGGAAAGGATCTCTTTTTCAGAGGGTCTTCCTTCTCTTTTGAAAAAACCGCCCGGTATTTTACCCGCCGCGTATGATTTCTCCCGGTAATCGACCGAAAGGGCCAAAAAATCCCTTTTTATATACGATTCCGAACTTGTCGCCGCCGTTAAAACAAGGGTATCCCCGAGTCTAACCAGTACGGCTCCCCCGGCTTGCCTTGCCATACGTCCTGTTTCTAAAGACAGTACCCGGCCATCATCCATTTTTAATTCGTAAATTTCCAATTCTTCTTCCTCCGCTTCGCGTATTATTTCCTCAGTTTGAGGTTCTCGATCAGCGCCCTATACGCATCGAGATTTGTTTTCTTTAGGTAGTCCAGAAGACGGCGTCTTTTGCCGACCATCTTCAACAAGCCGTAACGCGAGTGGAGATCCTTCTTGTGAGCCTTTAGATGCCCGGAAAGCTCCTCGATCCGCGTAGTTAGTAACGCTACCTGTACTTCGACAGAACCTGTATCAGTTTCATGCAACCGATAATTTTCCACTAGCTTCTGTACTGCTTCTTTTGTGAGAGACAATTAGTATCCTCCTTATTTGAATCTCTTTCTTATTTCCAACTCATCTTCTTTTATCTTATTTGTCAATTCGTCCACCGTTTCGAATTTCTCGGGAGGGCGTATGAACTCAATTAACTCCAGAATGACCTTCTCGGATTCCACTTTACCCGAAAAACTAAAAAGATTAACTTCAACCGATAATGAGGCATCGTCGAAAGTAAGCCGCTCGCCGATATAAGCCATTCCATGATATCCGGAACCGTCGAGGCTCACGGCGGTTGAATATACTCCCTTCTGAGGCAGCAATTTAACAGGCGGGACCGCGAGATTAATCGTCGGGAATCCCATGGTTTTCCCGATACCGTGGCCCTTGACAATCTTTCCTGAAACCAGGTAATTATAGCCTAAAATCTCCCGGGCCGACGAAAAATCGCCGGATTTTAACTCATTTCGTATAAGAGTCGATTTCACGGTCCTGCCGTCAATCCGAAATTCCGGCACAATTGTAAAACGGAATCCCTCTGCTTTCGACATATCCTCAAGCAATTTGGTGTTGCCCGCGCGATCTTTTCCGAAATGGTGATCGTATCCGATTACCAACGCTTTGGTATCCATCTTCTCCAATAGAATATGACGTACAAATTCCTCAGGAGGGTACGACGCAAGCTGGCGGTTGAATTCGAGTACGATCACAGTTTCTATCCCCGATGATTCCAATATATCGAGCTTTTCATCGAGAGTCGTTAGTATCTCTACCGGACCTCTTTTCCCAAGCACGAGCTGTGGATGTGGCTCGAAAGTAACCAGGGTGGGAATCAGGTTTTCTTCCTCGCTTATTTTCAATAGAGTAGAGATAATCCTCCTATGCCCGAGATGGACACCATCGAAACTACCGATAGTGGCGGCCACGTTGGAGAAAACCTCGGATTCTAACCTATCCAGTCCTGAGATAACCTTCATCTATCACTCTCACATAAGTGCCCATAACTTCCGACGGACCCAGCTTATCGATTGCCTTCCAGAGTAAATTTAGCTTGGCCAGAGCGAGTACCTTCTCGTCCGGTCCCATTAATATCGATAACTCGTCGCCCTTCCCCCGATAATTACCGAGGGCAATAAATTTTTTCATAAACGGTCTTCCGTTCAATACGGAGCCGTAATATTGAGGTTTGATAAAAATCGCCGGCGACGATGGCAACGCGTGTTTCAATGGTTTTATCAAACTTCCTATATCCACGCAATTTTGTATTTCTTCCAAAGTGGACGCGGAGGCGATTCCGAAATTGCCGATACTCAAACGACGTAACGCTTTTAAATGCCCGCCGCAACCGATAGTTTGTCCCAATTGATGCGCCATACTTCGCACATAGGTACCTGCCGAACAGGATATTTTCAACGCCACTTCCGGCCAGGCGAATTCCACGATCTCAATAGAATCGATTCTGACAACCTTGCGCCCCGGATCGATATCCTTACCTTTTCTGGCCAGTTTGTATGACGGTATCCCGCCTCTTTTGGCCGCTGAATAGGGGGGTATTATCTGCTCGATCTCACCGGTATAATATTTCAATAATTTCTCGAACTCGTCCCTGGTTACATTACCCGGATCGGATTGGGAAATCACCTTACCCTCCAGATCGTAAGTATCGGTAGCGACACCGAAAACGAACCTGCCGACGTATATCTTCGACATATCGATCATGAAACTGGAAAATTTAGTTCCCTTACCTATCAGAATAATCAGTAATCCGGTCGCTGCCGGATCGAGAATGCCGGCATGGCCTACGCGCCTGATTTTCAATTGGTCGCGTATAAAGTCGACCACATCATGCGATGTCATACCGGTTGGTTTGTCTACCAGCATAATACCGTCTTTATTCATCACCAACAAAATCCCTCGCCCTGGCTATCACCATGTCAATTACCTTATCCAATGAGCCATCTTGCGCGAATCCGGCGGCATTGACGTGCCCGCCTCCGTCGAATATTTTGGCGAACGCCGCCGCGTCGCAACCGTTCTGTGATCTTACTGATACTTTCACCCTGTCCCTGTTCAGCTCCTTAAAAAGAATACCGATATGGATCCCCGAAATCGATAGGATCATATCGACAAATCCCTCGGAGTTTTCTATATCCGCCCCGGACTCTATCAAGCTATGTGAATCTATCGCGACATATCCTATCTTACCATTTTTATCGAGCTTTAAGCCGGCCAGAGTATGGCCGAGTAATTTAATGGTCTCGGGAGCGAGATTCGAGGAGATTTTATCTGAAATAAATTTAGGATCAGCGCCCGATTCGACAAGTTTTGATGCAATGAGCATACACCTCGACGTGGTGGAACTGAATCGGAATCTGCCGGTATCGGAAATAATAGCCGCGTATAACGCCACGGCGATTTCCCTGGTTATAGGGACATTACCCTTCTCGAAAATGAGATATAGAGTTTCACCGACCGCCGAACTGTCTACGTCTATAAGATTGACGTCGCCATATTCCTCGTTGTCGGGGTGATGGTCTATATTTAAGATCGTGGCCGAACCGGGTATCAACTTCTCTACAAACCCCGTCCTCTCCAATGACGGACATTCCAGAACGAATACGCATTCCGGATCGAACTCAAGAGGTCCCGACTCGAATTTCACGATACCGTCTGGGTCCATGAAATTATATTTCGACGGCATTATTCCCTGATTAGCGATAATTACCTCTTTGCCCATATTCCTTAAAGCGTGGTAAAGAGCAATTTGAGATCCCAGCGAATCGCCGTCGGGATCCTGATGCGAGGTGATTAGAAACCTCTTCTTTTCATTTATAGAAGAAAGGACGCTATTTATCAGTGCTTGAGTCATCTTGTTTTTTAATTTCGTTTAACAACTCCCCTACTTTTAAAACATGAGCCGAGGATTTGTCAAAAGTGAAAATCAATTCGGGGCTATGCTTAATTCTCATTCTACGTCCGAGAATTCTCCTGATCACCCCGGCATGTCTTTTCATGAAAATGAAACTTCGCTCAACAGCGGCCTCGTCGCCGAGAACCGAAAAATAGACCTTGGCCTGCTTGAGATCTTTTGATATTTCCGTCCGCGTAAAAGTTATCATGTGCGGAGGAACATCCTTCAAATCCTCGGATAGAATAGCCGCGAGATCCCTGATCATCTGACTTTGAAGCCTGTCTACCCTTGAAAATTCCATATTATCTCCATTCGAGTCTGCACTCGGTCAATACTGCGTCTCGTAAACCCCCGACCATATCCTGAATCCTCGATAATACTCCGTTCGCGTAAGCCATATCTCCGGAAACCACGGCTACTCCCAGCGTGGCTGTCTGCCAGATATCCTGATTCGCTATTTCCGCTACCGAAATATTAAAATTATTCCGCAGCCTGTCTTTCAGGCTCTTTACCACTTTTCTTTTTTCCTTCAGCGATCTTGCCCCAGGAATGGCAATAACTATTTCCAGTACTCCCACAACCATCAAAATCAGGATTTGGAATCGGGCTCGAGCCGACGTGCTTCCTCTTTTTCCTCGAAAGTTTTTATTATATCGCCTTGCTCGATCGCGGCGAAGGAATCGATACCTATACCGCATTCGTATCCTGAGGCAACTTCCCTGACATCTTCTTTAAATCTCCTAAGAGATGTTATCGGGCCTTCGCCTACCATGATTTCGTTGCGATAAACCTCCGCTTTTGTTCCTCTTATTATATTACCGGAGGTAATATAACTTCCGGCGATAAATCCCATTTTGGGGATTTTAAATAATTGCCTTACCTCGGCCTCGCCGATATATACTTTGATAATCTCAGGCGTAAGTAAACCTTCCAACGCCGCTTTGATATCAGCGACAACTTCGTAGATAATCTTATATAATCTTATATCCACTTTTTCGCGAGACGACAGGTCCGCCGCCCTGGGTTCGGGCCGAACATGGAAGCCCACGATAATCGCCTGCGACGCCGCGGCCAGTAAAACATCGGATTCGGATATTGCGCCAACGCCTCTGTGAATCACGTTGACTTTCACCTCTGGATGTTCGATACTCGCCAGCGTGTCGGATAAAGCTTCGACCGAACCATCCACATCGCCCTTGATGATCAGGTTGAGATCCTTTATCAGACCGTCTTTGATTCGATCAAACACTTCGGTTAGAGTGAATCTCTTAATATGACGAAAATCTTTTTCGCGCTTGAGCCTTAGTCTTTTCTGGGCTATATCCCTCGCTTCGCTTTCCCCTCGGGCGATAATAAACGAATCTCCCGCCTGAGGAACTCCTCCGGCCCCGAGGATTCGCACCGGCGTGGATGGCGGCGCTGTATTTACGCGCATGCTTCTTTCGTTCAGCATTGCCCTGACTCTGCCGAAATGGGTGCCGGTTACGAACGAATCGCCCACGCTAAGTGTCCCTTTCTGGATCAGGACGGTACAGATCGGCCCTTTTCCCTTATCCAGATTGGCCTCGATTATCACACCACGCGCATCGCGGTCGGGATTGGCTTTAAGATCCATTATCTCTGCCTGAAGCAGGATAATCTCCAGCAATTTATCTATTCCCTTACCCAACTTCGCCGAAATC
>JAZGHS010000233.1:0-33854 GCA_036481315.1 Candidatus Zixiibacteriota bacterium
ATTATCCGGCCGGTTATCATCGTGTGATTTGGGACGCCGGAGATCAGCCGTCGGGAGTGTATTTCGTGAGACTGCAAGCCGGTGATTTTGCCGCCGACAGCAAGATGCTTTTGATAAAGTAATAAAACGAATCTTAGATCGAGATAATTGAACTATTATCGTCTCGATCCTTCAAGCGCTGCAACATGCTTGACAAAAAACGCGATTTATGTATATTGTAGACGGTTCTTTGGAGAATTATTAAAGGCGCAGGCCTCTTACTTAGTGCGTTAGCGTATTGAATTAAAATTTGTATCGTTGCCAGATAAAAAAGGGAGTTGAAATGAAGAAAATCGTTGGCCTGATATTTCTTTTAAGCTTATCGTCTGCTATCAATCTTCGATCCGCGCAGGCCCAGGAAATCGGAGCATGTTGTTCCCCTGTAGGATTGTGCATGGAAATGACAGAGGAAGAATGTCTTGCCGGAGGACGTACATGGATGGGACCGGGAACGGCTTGTCTTGGAGATAACAACGGTAATGAAGTTGACGACGCTTGCGAAGAGTTGCCGGGAGCATGCTGTTTCGAATCTGGTGATTGCCTGGATATAAACTTCCCCGAGTGTGACGCTGCCGGGGGACTCTGGCTGGGACCGTCTGCGGTTTGTCTTGGCGATAATAACGACAACGGTAAGGACGACGCCTGCGAGGATTCGTTCGGTGCGTGCTGTCTGCCGGAAGGTGCCTGTGAGATCGAGACGCCGGATAATTGTGCGGCGCAGGGCGGTAACTTCCTTGGAGTAGGAATAGAATGCCTCGGGGATAATAATGGTAATGATATCGATGACGCCTGCGAAGAAGGTATAGGAGCCTGTTGTGCCTCAAACGGGTTTTGCTACGAGGCTACACAGGAGGAATGCGAGGGAGCGGGGCGAACATGGATAGGTCTCTGGACAACCTGTCTGGGAGATATTAACGAGAACGGTATTGACGATGCTTGCGAGGAAGGCCAGAACGTGCCTGCATTGGACGAATGGGGCATGCTGATTTTCGCTCTTTTGTTGATCGGGTTCGGAACTATCGCCGTATTGCGTAGGAAAAGGACCGTTTCGAATAAAACCGCCTAAACAATAATTCAAATCAATAGCGTAGAGGGCCGCGGAATTGCGGCTCTTTTTTTTTATCAGGTTTTCAGAGCTTATGAATATGAAGGCGGATTATACTCATTTCATCAACGGGTTATTTCGGCGGCATTGATCCGAAATCCTCTAAATGTGAATGTGATAAGAAATTATACGCTGTCCGTCAAAAAAAAACGTTGCATGTTGCTACGTGGGTGATATTTCGCTTTGCTACTGTTTCAGTATTTTCCGGAACCGACCATAAAAGCATGAATACGCTATGACGATACCCCGGATGTAGGCTGTTTTAATGCGGAAAATACTAAGGAAAAAAGATCGCAAATAATCGATAGAATAATCAAGAACATGAAAGGAGTACTTCAATGAGGGTTAAGTTATTTTCAATCGTTATCGTGTTAGCGGTAGCGGCCATGCTGACCACAAGCGTATCGGCTACGGAAGAGGATTATTATTCTGCCGCCGCGGCTTATTACAAGACAACAACCGATGTCATCGATTATCTGGTTAGCACCGATATGCCTATCGACGAGATCCCAGTTATTCTACATATAGCCGATCGGGCTGATGTTTCTCCGGAGAAAATCGCCGAACAGCGCGGCGAGGGAGAATCCTGGATGGAAATCGTAAGAAATCACGATCTTGATGCCAGAGTATTTAAATATATGGTCGTTGGTGATCTGAATAGCGAAAAATACACTCCGCCTTTTGAGAGATTCAAAACTACTCCCAGGAGAGACTGGAACCAAATCGAGTTTACCGACAAAGAGATTGTGAATCTCGTCAATCTGAAATTCATCTATAGCCACAACGATTACTCCGTCTACGAGGTTATAGCCATGAGGGATAGCGGAAAGGACTTCGTGACCATTAACGATAAGGTCAGGATTACAAAGTATGAAATGACCAAAGCGGAGGAGGCCAAAAGGTGGGAATTAGCCAAGGCCGAGAAGAATAAGTAATCACCGCCATAAATAAGCGGAGTTCCTTACTGGGATTCCAAAAGGGCGATCTCGATTATCGAGATTGCCCTTTTATTTAATTTTTATCAATTCGAATGAGATTATTTTCGAATTATGGTAATCGGGGAAACTTTACGAATCCTAATGGTGGAAATGGAAATAAAGGCTATTAATGCCAATCCGAATATAAGAAAACCCCATTGTGATAGAGTCGGCACCGGATATGGATTTTCAGCCTCCAGAAAAATGTCAATCTCGGTTGGCCCCGCCGAAGTCACCACCACACCATTAATAGTCGCGGTAAAATAACCGTCCTTTAGAAATCTAAGTGTATACGTTCCCGGAGCCAGAAGCCTCCTGTATCGCCCGTAGTCGGGCCTGGACAGCCGCGGATTGATATCGGCATTTGTATGCCCCACGACCTGAATTTCGGCTTCCAGCGGTAATAAAGTAAACGAATCTTTGATTACCCCGGTTATCCCCGCGCCCAGCGCGCGATCAAGGAGATAATACTGGCCTGGCAGATGCGCGGCGACAATCGATTCGTATAGAGCCGGATACTGTATTGTCGTATCCGAGACCTCGACCGAAAAAGCCGCAGTACCAAAATTTCCGTAGAAATAAGTTTTGAAATCGCCTTTATTTACCAGGGCCCGGCGGGCAGTGTAATTCACGGTATTCGAATCGTCCGGAATGGCCTCGATAAGCGATGTAAACGATTGGCAAATAGACTGCATGAGAGCTTCATCAGGGCTGTATCCATGCCCTCCCTGATTCGAATACCAGTACCATGGATAATACGCTACATTAGGACGACCGTAGGTAGGCGAATGATAATCCAACGCTACCACGGGCCGATATTCCCAGGCAAATTCGGCCACGGCTATATTCTCAGTCTGGGTGAAAGGAGCCGTACCTTTATACATAAGCGATTCGGGCGTATTTGCCCCGATTCCGGTGTCCAGATCCCAACCAAAATCGTAATTGCGATTATTGTCGACACCGTCATGATTGTCGAAAATCCCATTATCGTCGTTATCACATTTATTCTTGCGCCACTCTGTGTCGCCATCCTCAACAACTATATGCCCTTCGGGGTTTATAAAGGGTACGCAATATATCTCCAGGCTGTTAATAAAGTCGATCGCCTCCGGATCGCTCGACCCATATAAATCGCAGATATCCCGGATGAATGACATGACAACCTCCACACCCAAAACCTCGTCGGCATGAACCCCTCCGCAATAAAATACGGCCGGTTCGTCCTCATCGATCGTAACGTTATCGGATATTTTAAACCGGAGCATCGGTATATTCTCTCTGGTGGAGAAGCCCATCGTGTCCAACCGGCAAATGGATGGGTATTCTGTCTGCAAATCGGTTAACGTCTGTAGGGCCTCGTCATAAGTTGTATATATATCAGGGAGTTGGGCGTTCGAAAATGAGTAAATTCCTAATGAAATAGAGATTAAAAAGATAAACTTTTTTGTTAGTTTCACAAAAGTACCTCCAGCGCTAAAATCCACGGTTGAGGAGAAAGAACAACGAAGATACCTTAATATATATAGATTTTGTACATTGGCAAGATCTTTAGGCGTTGGGAAGTTAGTGGAAGCTGTTTTAACGCTTCAAGATAAGGTAACTTACGTTTGACATTAATTGCAATATATGGAACTTGACTATACGGTAATTTTGTTTATTTTTAGATGAGTAAAGGGAGATCTTCTCTACTCCTCGGTATCGGGAATGCTGATATTTTCTGGTATCGTAGGCGGCGTGCGAATTTTACCGTATAAACTCCTCTACGGAAGCTTCACCTTATTCCTTCGAATCGTCGTGAAAGAAAAAATTGAAACTCACTTTAATGGCGAGGTGAATACTTGAAATATCGGGATTCGAAAAACCGCCGATATCAATGAGAAAGAACTTTGTACATGCCCGGATCGTATTTGATGATTAATTTTGAAAACATCTCAAATC
Source organism: Candidatus Zixiibacteriota bacterium (assembly GCA_036481315.1). Taxonomy (GTDB): domain Bacteria; phylum Zixibacteria; class MSB-5A5; order UBA10806; family UBA10806; genus JAZGHS01. The sequence goes on from JAZGHS010000233.1 coordinate 4,060, forward strand.
TTAGAAAAATAGGCGGATATAAATGAGAATTATCCACAGCTTAATAACGCTTATTATCGTGTTAACAGCTACCTCGTTTGCTGATCAGACAAGTCTCGTGCTGGAGCCGGCTAATACTGACATGCCAACAGTTCAGAAATTCGGGGCGGATATGTCCCGGGCCGATCTCGGATTCAGATTAACCGGCGTGGAGGTCGAGACGATAGAACAGGATGGCGCGGTATATCATTCGCTCGCTCCCATAGGTGGCGATCTTGAGTTTTACGGCCGCACGGCGGAGGAAGGACTTCCGGATCTTCCTCTTTACGCACACCTTATAGGAATTCCCGATCAATCGGGCGTCAGGCTCGAAATTATATCGTCCTCCTACGAGATTCTGGAAGGGTATGACATAATCCCGACGCAGACTCCCGTTTTGGAGGGGTCGCCTGAAAATCTTCCTTTTGTTAAAAACGAATTGTTTTATCAGCGGGATGAGTTCTATCCGGCCGAGGTTGTAGAGCTGGGTGAACCTATCATATGCCGCGATCTGAGGATGATACAGGCAGTTATAAAGCCGTTTCAGTATAATCCCGTAACCCGCCAGCTGAAAGTATATACCAGTATTGATTATAATGTTGTTTTCGAGGGAACGGACGATAGAAATGTCAAAATCAGACGTTCAGATCAGATAGCCGAGTCGTTTTTGCCACTTTACAGGTCTTTAGTTCCCAACGCCGAGGAACTTCTATTGGCCTACGAACCCATAAGGGGAGGATACCTGATACTCACTCCCGATGGTTTCGCCGATTCCGCCGCGGTTTTGGGACGGTGGAAACATATGAAGGGTTACGATGTCGTTATTGCCACCGCCTCTGATATCGATCCCAACGGAAGCAGTCCGACCTACCAGGAGGTTAAAACATATATTCAAAATGCATATGATAATTGGGATACACCGCCGGAGTATATATGCATTTTAGGCGATGTCGACCTGGCGATACCTGATTACCCTCATAACGGTTATACTTCTGATCACATCTATTCTACGGTCGATGGCAGTGATTATATCTCGGATATATTCGTAACCAGGATGTCTGTGCCTTATAGTTTTTCGGTCTTGAGCGTGGCCATGAATAAATCTATCAAGTATGAAAAAGAACCGTATATGGGAGATCCGAGTTATTGGAGAAGAGGACTTTCGGTAGCGGGTAATGTTTACGCGGTAACGCCTCGCATAACCGTCCTCTGGGTCCGGGCGCAATTGATGAATCACGGTTATTACCAGGTGGATACGTCATTTTCATGGGCGGGAGTCCCGGGGCATTCCGATTATAATCCCGGTCCCGGCGAGATACTGGCCTCGATGAATAATGGTGTATCGATAGTCAGTTATCGTGGCTGGGCCGGTGCGACCGGGTGGGGAAATCCTTCATTCGGCAACAGTAATCTCGATCAGGTTCAGAATAACAATAAAATGGGGATAATGGCTTCCATCGTTTGCGGTACAGGAGCATATGGTTACAGCGAATGTTTCGGGGAAAAATGGATTCGCATGGGATCCTCGCCGTCGAATTTAAAAGGCGGTCCTGGCTTTTACGGCACGACTAATGGCAATACTCATACCAAGTGGAATAACCCAATAATGATCGGTTATAACTGGGGATTTTTGGAAGAGGGGATACATAATTTCGCGGCGGCAGCGTTAAGAGGGAAGATAAATCAATTTAATAGTTTCCCCAGCCACAATGGTCCTGGCGGAAGGATTGAATCGTATCACCATCAATACAATACTCTTGGAGAACCCGAATTCGAGATCAGAACGACCACTCCCATAACCATGACGGCTACCTACCCGTCCTCGATACCTGTCGGTACCAATATGCTCCAGGTTCATGTTACAAGCACTTTTGGATTACCTCTTGAAGGCGCTTATGTGAATCTTCTTAAAGGTTATGACGCGAGCGAAGAGGTTTTTGTTGGAGGACGGACCGACTCGAATGGTGATATCACCCTGGATTTCTCGATCACAGTCGCCGATACTTTGTTTGTAACGGTTACGGCCGTAAACCATAGACCTCACCTGGGGCACAGCATTGTCGCGAATCAGGCCGTGGCGGTGGGTGTTGACGCGATCGCTATTGACGACGATAACTCGGGAAATTCGTCGGGTAATAATGACGGCAACGTAAATCCGAGCGAGACAATCGAGTTCGGCATAACCCTGAAAAATTTTGGCAACTCCACAACTGCCACGAATGTTGAGGCTACGTTATCCTCACTGACGCCGGATGTTGTTATTACCGTACCGAATCAATCTTATGGAGATATAGTGCCCGGAGGCTCGGCTAATTCGGGGCAATTCGGCGCGCAATTCGGCTCATCTATTCCCCAGAATGAGCGTATAATACTCGAACTCGATATTTCTTCGGACCAGGGAAGCTGGACCGCTGCCGTTCCGGTTGATATCAAATCGATGTACTTTTTGCATCTGGGAACGACTTATCCCGGTAACGGAAATGGCAGGCTGGATCCGGGAGAAACCTCCTCATTGGTATTCGAACTTCAGAATATAGGCGAACTTGCGGGAACATCGTTGACGGGAGTGCTGTCGACATCGAGCCCGCTGATAAACATTACAGATAATACCGCTGATTTCGGCAATATCGGCATAGGGGTTACAGGCTCCAACGGCGCGTCGCCGTTCGCGGTGGAAGCCGATTACACCATTTATAACGGGGCTAATGTGAATTTCAACCTCGAGCTGACTTCCGCCAACGGATCGGTATCCATCGGAACGATACCGGTCGTAATAGGGTATGTAGCCTCTTACGATCCTGTAGGCCCAGATAATTATGGGTATTATATGTATGATAATACCGATGCCGGTTACGGTCCTTTCCCGATATACAGCTGGACCGAGATCAGCCCCTATGAAGGCGGATCGGGTACAAGGATCAATTTCCCGGACAATTCAGACGATGACGCGGCGGTTATAGATCTGCCATTCGACTTTGTTTACTACGGCGAGAGTTTCGATTATATGCTGGTCTGTATCAACGGTTTTATCGCTTTCGATACGTCGAGTTACGATATGGGCGGCAACAGATGGTCCAACTCTCATAATTTGCATATCCCTGAACTCGCGGCGCCGAGGGGATTAATAGGTCCGTACTGGGACGATCTGGAATTCTCCGGGCTTAACGGCGTTTTCAAATACTATGATTCGGCCAACAATCGTTTCATCATCGAATGGACCGGATGTACTCACGCCAGGACCGGATCTCCACAAACGTTCCAAATGATCATTTATGATCCTGTTCATTATCCCACTCCCACTGGAGACTCGGAGATTCTGTTCCAGTACAATACGATCAACAATGACGACGATAATTCGGTCAGTGAAAAGCCCGGTCTGTATAGCACCGTAGGATTTCAGAACCTCGAGAACGATGACGGTTTACAGTACACGTTCGATAATATATATCATCCCGGAGCGGCGACATTATCGTCGGGCAGGGCTATAAAGGTAACAACCGATACCGGTTTAGCTCCTCCGCCCGAGATAGAATATGACCCCGACCAGATACTTACCTGGGCGGAGATCGATGAGGTAGTCACCGAATCGCTTTTCATCTCCAATATCGGTGAGGGAACCCTGGTATTCAATCTCGAAGAGATTGCGGATGACAGACGTCTGATCTACGATGAGCAGGTCGAACCGGTAACTCGGAAAAATCCCATCGGATTCACCGAGAGATCGGCCAATAAAGTCGGCGACCGTATCGAGGAGATCTATCCGCCGGTGATTACCGATTTCGGCGGTCCCGATGGTTTTGGAAACCGCTGGATCGATTCCGATGAATCTAATGGTCCGGCGTTCTCATGGGTCGATATCTCAAGCGTCGGAGTGGAGGTATACCCCGGCGAGGACGGATTCACGGGACCCCATAATATGGGGATTTCATTCCCATTCTACGAAAACGATTATTCCTCGATTTATATCAATTCCAACGGTAACCTGACATTCAGCGCTGGTTCGGGCGTTTATAATAACAGCGGTATCCCGAATACAGCGGATCCAAATAACATGATCGCTATCTACTGGGACGATCTCAGCCCGCAGGATGGCGCGGTTTACTATTACCAGGATACCGCCAACGACAGGTTTATCGTCAGTTTTGTTAACGTACCCAATTGGAGTTATGGCGGCGCGCTGAATTTTCAGGCGATTCTATATCCCAACGGCCAGATAATATTTCAATATGGTACTCTCAACCCCGGAAACGATAACCTGTATAGTAATACCATAGGCATCGAGAATTCCAACGGCACCGACGGTCTCGAGATCGCTTTCGATAATGTTTACGTTCATGAACAACTGGCAATCAGGATCTACTCTCCTGTTCACTGGATGAGTTCGAATATCCATGGCGGAATCCTGGGTTCCGGCGAAGACACCATCGCGGTTATCACTTTCGACGCGACCGAGCTTGAGGAACGGGATTATACCGGGGCCATTCGGATTACCTGCAACGATCCGTCACAATCCACTATCAATATACCGGTCACGTTCTCTGTAGGGGGAGGGCCGATGTGCGACTATATTGTCGGAGATTATAACGGCAGTGAGTCGTTTAACGTAGCCGACGTGATAGCGGCTTTTTCCAAGCTGAAAACGGGAGCCCCCGTAGCCAGTTATTTATGCGAATGTCCCTTCGGCAGCGGAAACATCTGGGCTGTGGCGATGGATCTGAACAATTCCTGCAACTTCAATATCGCCGACGTTATCGCCGGATTCTCGAAACTCAAGGTGGGATTCCCGGAACCTGTTCCTTGTGAGGATTGCCCACCGGGCGGACGTCGGCTTATACTTGGAGGAAACGACAGGCCTCAGGACGTACCACGGTTAAAATCCAGGGAAAAGACTTTAAAGGGCTCATCAGGGTCATTTTGAAAAGATATAAATTTTTCAATACAGACAGAAACAATGCAATTAGCGATTTAATCGGGAGATTGACAATTAGATACTTTTAACCACTTAAACGGCCGGGGAGAAATCATGAGGGTTATTTATTATTCACTGCTCGCTATTATGACGGCTGCTACTGGTATGGCGGAAGTAACGAGCGTCGTGCTGGAGCCTGCAAACGCCGACATGTCAACAGTACAGAAGCACAGGGCCGACCTGTTTCAAGCGGATCTCGGTTTCAGACTTTCAGGTGTCGAAGTTGAAACCGTGGAAAACAACGGCGCGGTTTACCATGCAATCACACCTTTGGGTGGCGATGTTGAAATTTACGGCAAAACCGCCGAGGAAGGACAACCGGAGCTTCCGATTTACGCTCATTTTATCGGTATCCCCGATCAATCGGCGGTAAACGTCGAAATAATATCGTTTTCGTACGAGATTATCGACGATTATAATATCATGCCGGTGCAGACTCCGACAATCGAGGGATCATCGGATATTCTTCCCTTTGTGAAGGATGAATCGTTTTATCAGCGGGACGAATTTTATCCGTCCGAAGTCATTCAGGTTGCTGAGCCGATGATCTATCGAGACTTGAGGATAGCGCAAATTATATTAAGCCCGTTTCAGTACAACCCCGTTACAAGGCAACTCAAAGTTTATACCAGCATCGATTATAATATCGTTTTCGAGGGATTTGACAACCGAAACGCAAAGATTCGGCGATCCAACCGTATTGAAGAATCATATTTGCCCTTATATCGGGCGATTGTCCCCAACGCCGATGAGCTTTTGTCTGTATACGAGCCGGTCAGGGGGGGCTACTTGATTATCACTCCCGATGCTTTCGCCGATACCGCCGCCGTACTGGGACGCTGGAAACACCTTAAAGGGTACGACGTGGTAATCGCTACCGAGTCGGATATCGATCCCAACGGTAATTCGCCGACTTATGGCGAAATAAAAAACTATATTCAAAATGCCTACGATACGTGGGAATTACCGCCCGCATATATCTGTATTTTGGGAGATCGCGACGGAACCTATAGTGTTTCGGATTATCCTTTCGGCGGTTACGCCTCCGATCATCAATACGCTTGCGTCGACGGTAACGATATCCATCCCGATATCATGGTTTCTCGCATGTCCGTGGCCAGCCTCAGTCAGCTTCGCGTGGCCATGCATAAAGCGTTGCGATTTGATGGAGATCCTTACATGGGTGATCCCGATTATTATCTACGAGCCTTATCTTCGGCGGGAAATATCGGCTCCGTCACTCCCAGGTTAACGGTCTTATGGGTGCGAAATAAACTTCTTCAATTAGGATATAACCGGGTGGATACTGTATTCGCCTGGTCAACCGGGGATCCGGGGGCCGATGAGATCCAGGCGTCAATGAGTAACGGTCTATCCCTGATAAGTTATCGAGGATGGGGATTCCCTTCGCAATGGGGCGCTCCTGTATTCCCCACGAGTCGGATTGACCAGTTAACTCATGGATGGAAAATAGGAATCTGCCTGGCAATAACATGCGGAATCGGGAATTTCGGTTATGCGGAGTGCTGGGGAGAGAGATGGATCAGGGCAGGCAGCGTAACATATCCTAAGGGCGGCCCGGCCTTTTTCGGTTCCACCGACGGCGGGACGCATACGAAATGGAATAACCCGATTATGCTGGGATATTACTGGGGATTGTTCGAGGAAGGAATATACAATTTCGGTCTTGCCGCCGCACGCGGAAAATTAAATCAATTTAACGCCTTCCCCAATCAATTTAGTTCCGTCAATAAATACCATCATACTTACAACACCCTGGGCGAACCGGAAATGGATATCAGAACGGCTATCCCGAGATATTTGGATGTAACTTACCCTTCGACAATTCCGGTCGGTACCAATATGCTCGAGGTTAACGTGGCTCTTTCCGGTGGTCTGCCTCTCGAAGGCGCTTACGTAAACTTATTAAAGGGGTATGACGCCAACGAGGAAGTGTTTGTCGGCGGGCGGACCGATGCCAGCGGTAATATTCTCTTGCACTTCGATACGACCGTTCCGGATACCATGTTCGTTACGGTTACAGGCCGAAATTGTGTCCCGCATCGTGAGTATACGCTGGTTCAGACTCAAGCGGTAGCGGTGGGAATAAACGCGACAGCGATCGATGATGATAACTCCGGTAATTCCTCAGGAAACAGCGACGGTAATGTCAATCCCTCGGAGACAGTCGAATTCGGGATTACTCTTCGTAATTTCGGAAACTCCAATACGGCCACCAATGTTGAGGCTACCCTTTCCTGTACTGATCCATCGGTTACGATTACAGTACCGAATCAGTCATATGGAAGTATAGCCCCCGGCAATAATGCCAATTCCGGATCGTTCGCCGCCTCTTTCGATCCCGATATCCCGCATAACGATCATATAGTCTTACAATTGGACATCGATTCCGATCAGGGAAGCTGGGCAGCGGCGGTCCCGATCGACGTTAAGTCGATGTATTTTCTTCATACGGATACGGATTATCCGGGTAACGTCAACGGCAGATTGGACCCGGGAGAGTCATCCTCGCTGGTATTCGAACTTCAGAATATCGGTGAACTCGGTGGAACATCGTTATCCGGCGTCCTGTCGACATCGAATCCCCTGGTAACGATTACCGATAATACCGCCGTTTTCGGCAATATTGGAATAGGGGAAACCGGATCAAACAGCGGTTCTACTTTCGAGGTGGAGGTTGATGCCGAGATTTATAACGGCGCGAATGTGAATTTCGATCTCGAGATGACCTCAAGCAATGGCTCAGTATCTACTCGGTCGCTTCCCGTCTCAATTGGATTTGTCGCTTCGTATGATCCCGTAGGCCCCGATAATTATGGTTACTATATGTACGATAACACCGACGCCGGATACAGCCAGGCGCCATTTTACAACTGGACCGAAATAGCCAGTGGACTGGGTACAAGAGTCAATTTCTCCGGCAACACCGATGATAATTCCTCGGTTGTTGATCTTCCATTCGATTTTGTCTATTACGGTGAAAGCTACGATTACCTGCTGGTTTGTATCAATGGCTTCGTAGCGTTCGATACGTCGATTATCGATATGGGCGGAAACCGTTTTTCGAATTCGCATAATATGCCAATCCCCGACGTAGGCGCCCCGTTCGGCCTAATCGGCCCATTCTGGGACGATATAGAATATAATAACAGCGGTGATAATGGGGTCTTCGAATATTACGATTCGTTCAATCATCGTTATATTCTGGAATGGCACGACTGTACTCACGCGAGCACAGGTTCACCTGAAACATTCCAAATGATTATCTACGACCCCGTTTATTATCCTACTCCCACCGGTGACGCTGAAATCGTGTTCCAATATCAGACTATTAACAATAACGACGCAGGCGGCGGAAATAGCCCGGGACTCCATAGTTCTGTCGGATTCCAGAATATCGGGAACAACGACGGTTTACAGTACACGTTCGACAATATGTATCACGCCGGCGCGGCGACGTTGGCATCCGGCAGAGCTATAAAAATCACGACGGATACCGGTCTGGCTCCGCCGCCGGATATAGAATACGATCCTTCCGAGATTCATACCTGGGCGGAGGTCGACGAGATTGTCACCGAAACGATTGATATCTCGAATATCGGGGAGGGAACCCTTGTTTTTAGCCTCGAAACGATCGCCGATGACAGAAGACGGCTTCTTTACGATGATCCGGACGAATCCGTAATTCAAGCCGAACCGATAGGATACACAGAGAGACCGGCCAATAAAGAGGGCGATAGAATCGAGGAGATTTATCCGCCTGTAATCACGGATTTCGGCGGACCCGACGGTTTCGGTAATCGCTGGATAGATTCCGATGAATTCGGCGGCCCGGTGTACTCCTGGGTGGATATTTCCGGTGTCGGTAACGAGGTTTACATCAGTGAGGACGGTTCCAGCGGACCACATAATCTCGGGTTCGCGTTTCCATTCTATGGAAACAACGTTTCCTCGATTTACATCAATGACAACGGAAATCTGACATTTGACGGCGGTTCGGGAGTCTATAACAACGTTAGTATCCCCAACTCAGCCGAACCCAATAATATGCTTGCCGTATATTGGGATGATCTCACCGTTTCGTATGGACACGTTTATTACTACCAGGATACAGCCAACAACAGGTTTATTGTCAGCTTTGTGGATGTGGCAAACTATGGTAGCGGTGGAGAGCTGAACTTCCAGGCTATACTATATCCCAGCGGGCAGGTAATATTTCAGTACGGTAGTCTCGATCCGGGTGGCGATAACCTGTACGGTAATACTATAGGAATCGAAGATGCGAGCGGTAATGATGGCCTTCAGATCGCGTTTGATCAAGTTTACGTACATGAGCAACTCGCGGTAAGAATATATCCGCCGGTCTTCTGGTTGAGTTCGAATATCCATGGCGGAGTGCTGGCGACCGGAGAAGAAATTACAGCGACAATTACATTCGACGCTACCGATCTCGAGGAAAGAGATTATACCGGTGATATCAGGATTACTTGCAATGATCCGACAGAATCGTTAATAAACATCCCGGTTACGCTCTCAGTAGGCGGCGGGCCTGTGTGCGAATATTTCATCGGGGATTATAACGGCAGTGAATCGTTTAACGTGGCTGACGTAATAGCGGCTTTTTCCAAGTTGAAAACGGGAGCCCCCGAGGCCAATTATCTCTGCGAATGCCCATTTGGTAGCGGAAACTTCTGGGCGGTGGCGATGGATCTGAACAATTCCTGCAGCTTCAATATTGCCGATGTTATCGCCGGATTCTCAAAACTCAAGGTTGGTACTCCTGAACTTGTTCCATGTGAAGACTGTCCTCCTGGCGGACGATTGAGGCCCGGTGGAAATGACAGGCCCTTAATCGTACCGATTCTGGATTCCCAAATGAAGAATCGCAAGAGTATGCGGTAAAAGAATAGTTTTCGAATTCTATAAGGGAGTCGAAGGATCGGCTCCCTTTTTAATGAGGTGAAATCAGCCGGCGACGGGTCCGATTCCCGCCGCCGAGACGTTACGATTAAACCGTTACCCGATGGCGAGATATAGCCGCTCGGCGATTCTTTGCTCTTCATCGATACCGATATTATGGAAAAACACTTGCTTAAACGGCGGATAATCAACTAATATATTAACGTAATTTGAATACAATCGCGGCAATTTAACAATAGAAAACGGCGTATCGCTAAAGTCATTTTCGAAAGGTTGAAATTAGAGCGATTTCATGGGAGGAAATAGAAGTTATTGAATAACAAAAAAGGAGGATGATGATGTGGCAATTGATTTCGACGACTGTTATGATCCTGGTTTTATTACCGACAATTTGTCTCGGGCAGGCCGGTGAAGAAATGGAAAAGAGCTTTTACAAGGCGTTAGCCGTCTACTATATGGTATCCGATGATATCGTCACGGGGTTCGTTAATGAGAAAATAAATACCGATGATATGTCCGTTATTCTTCTTTTAGCGTCTAAAGCGAACAAAGAACCCGCGGATATCATGAAACTGCGTTTAGGCGGAAAATCCTGGAAGGAGATTTATAAGAGTCAAAATCTCAATCCGGGTGTTTTTTACTTTTTTATTGTAGGAGATATAAAAAGCGCGATCTACGGACCCATAATTGCTAAATTCAGGGAGACGCCTAAAAATCAATGGGAGAATATCGAGCTGTTGGATACTGAAATCACAAATCTTGTCAACCTGAAATTTATAGCCAGTCAAAATGACTATTCCGTCTTCGAGATTATGAAGATGCGTGACGATGGTAGGGATTTTATCCGTATAAACAATGATGTTATGCGTATAAAATCTGATATGATAAAAGAGGCCAAAGCGAAAGCCAAAGCAAAAGCAAAAGCCAAAAAAGAAGCGGAGAATAAATAAGCTAAGGCCTGCTACCGACGGCCAGAGCATTTAGCCGCCGTCGCCTTGGTAGAAATTCTTAATATAGTTCCAGGCGTCAATAGCCTTATCCGCGTATGTGAATAATTTTAGATCTTCCACGTTGATAGTCCCCTGTTCGACGAGAAAATCGAAATCAATTAAGGTTTTCCAGTATTTTTCGCCAAAGAGAACGATCGGCAAAGGCTCTATTTTTTTCGTTTGCACAAGGGTTAGCGCCTCGAATAACTCGTCTAGAGTGCCGAAACCTCCCGGAAACGCAACCAGAGCTTTCGATCTGAGCATAAAATGCATCTTGCGAATGGCGAAATAATGAAATTGGAAACACAATTCCGGGGTAATATAGGGATTAGGCGCCTGTTCCATAGGTAAGGTAATATTCAGGCCGATCGATTTGGCGCCAGCGTCGTACGCCCCCCGATTAGCGGCTTCCATGATGCCCGGTCCCCCGCCGGTAACGATCACATACTCGTGTTGATCTCGGATCTGGCATTCCGACGATACCAGCCTGGCGAATTCCCTGGCCTCGTCATAGAAAACCGATTTCTTTAACACCGATTTGGCAATCTTCAGTTTTTTCATCAATCGCGGATTTTTTTGTTTTTTTTCAAGTCTTTTTTCAATAGCCGCTATTTCCTTTTTTGCTTCTGAAGGTTCGATTATCCGGGTTCCCCCGAAAGCGACTATGGTGGAATGGATATTGTTTTTACGCATCCCGATTTCGGTCTTCAAAAGCTCCAGCTGGAGCCGAACCGGGCGGGCATGGTCGCCATCCAAGAAATCATAGTCGTTATAAGCTATACGATAAGCCGGTGATTTTTTCAGCCGCGCTTCCATCTTTTTTTTATCTAAGGGTTTTCTTTTTCTCATCGGGCCATCCAGGTTGTGTCAGAGTTGTACGGTTTCGCCTAATACCGGGATATGGCAATCCCAGTTTCTTTCTTTTTTCAAATATGCCACGAAAGCCTCCGATTGAGACTGCTCTCCGTGGGTCACGAATACCTTTCGCGGAGCTTTTTTTATCGGCTCCAGCCAGTGCAATAATTCGAAACTGTCGGCATGTCCGGAGAGACCGTGAATGGAGACTATTTTCGCTTTTACTCTTATCGGACGTTTATGAATGTAAACCACTTCGTCACCGTTAAGAAGTTTCCGGCCCAAGGTCCCTCCGGCCATAAATCCCGCGGTAATTACTGTAGTCGACGGATCAGGGAGGCGGTTGATAAGATGATGGAGTATCCGTCCGCCGGAAAGCATCCCGCTGGCGGAGATTATTATCGCCGGTCCCTTTACCTTATTAAGAGCCTTGGATTCGTTTCTATCGCGATGCATCGAGATGTTTTTTCCGTCCAGCGCGCATTCAGGGCCTCCGATTCGATCGAGACCGACCCTGTGCAATTCATGATATCCGCGGTAAATGTCAGTTACGGATATTGCCATAGGAGAATCGATATGGATCGGAATCGAAGGTATCCTTTTCTGCCGAATGAGATCGTTTATCAGGTATGTTATCTGCTGAGTACGGCTGATCGCGAAAGCGGGGATCAGTATGACACTTTTATTAGCGACAGCGTCGTTAATGGAGTCCTCGAGCATTGAATAAGGATCTTCCGGCGGATGAATTCTACCGCCGTAGGTCGATTCGCAAACAAGATAATCGCACTCTGATGGCGGTACCGGATCCAGAACCAGGGGATTGCCAAACCTGCCGACATCCCCTGAAAATAAAACTCTCCGGGGAGTTCCATTGTCGGACGCGTTAATCTCCACTCCTGCGGCACCGAGTATATGACCCGCCGGCCTGAAAACGAATCTTAGTTCGGGGGTGACTGTAATTTCCTCCCCGAACGATACCGGCGTAATGAGCTTGATTGACCTCTCCGCATCCGTTTTGTTAAACAGAGGCAGAGCTTTCTTGTGCCTGGATATTTTTTTACGAGTCCGATAAGCCGCGTCCTCTATCTGTAAATGAGCGGTATCCATAAGCGAGATCGCCGCCAAATCGGCTGTCGGCGGAGTAGAGTAGACTTTGCCTTTGAATCCATGTTTTACCAGCCGCGGAAGAAACCCGATATGATCGATATGAGCGTGAGTCAATATTATCGAGTCGATATCTGTAGTCTTGAAAGCGGGTTTCTCCCAATTAAGCAGACGAAGCTCACGGGGCCCCTGGAACATTCCGCAATCAATCAGGACTCTTTTCCCGTTGACGTTCAACAGGTATTTTGAACCTGTCACAGTACCTGTAGCGCCATGAAATGAAAGTTCGATCAATGAATCGCTCCTTTAATAATCATTTTAACAGGATTTCGCATTCGAATTTTGAGCGGATTTCAACATGGTCATAGATTAGGGGGGATTTGGCCGTAGAACAAGATATTATTGAGTATGCCGCGGTTGTCAAATCGTCGAAATGACCTTTTCTGTATTTCTTAAAAACGGATCGCATGTGATCAGGCAAAAAACAGAGAGAACACAGATTCCCAAGTCTATTATTGTGATTGACGGAAATCGCTTGACAAATGGGCAATTAGGCCACAAATTGTATATTGAGAGAGCGAAAACTGTTCTTTTAAAACTTCTTTTCAACCTTGGTTTTGAAGCGGGGTTCTACTGAGATTTAATAAAGCTGGATAGAAGTAGTAAACTGAAAATCGTATATCTTTGCGTAAGGGAGGTAGAAGGCCCAAGAGAATAAGTATGGTGATTGCCAATTATTTTTTTATTCGTACAAATCAGAAAATTTGTAAAGGTTTAATCGAAATGTTTTTTTGGAGAGAGAGAATTATGAAAACAAAATTACTACTTTCTCTGGTAGTACTTATATGCTTTACGTGGTCCTTAGCCCTTGCCGATACGGCCCCCGGTACAATCGATAATACCGATGTCGGATCGGACGACTCGCAGATCACGACCGAAATGGAAAAAGACCGTATCGAGCGGGAGAGATTAGCGGGGAAGGAAACCGCAGACGAGATCTCTGCCATAATACAGGCCAAAAAGGAAGCGCTACTATTAGAGCAAGCGGATGACATCGACGAGGAAAAGGCTCTTGAGATGCTTGAGCTTGAAAAAAAGGCCGCAGAAGAGGAAGCGCATAAGCACGCTTTTAAGGAATTTGACGCCGAGAAATTCGCTTTGAAGCAGAGGGACGCTGAGAAACTCGCCGAAGAGGAAGCAGCGAGAGCCGCGAAGGGTAATGAACCTTCAATCACATTGGATCCTCTGGTTTATTGCGATATCTGCTACTCGAACTGCGACCCTGATCCGGATGACTGGATCACAAACGTAACGTTCGTGGGAATAAACAACACTACTACATATGAAGGTTGCCCTTGTAGTTACGGATCTTACGTCTACGACGCTGATTTATTCCCGTTTAAGGCCACTGTAAACCTTGGAGGAACGTATAATCTTTCGGTTAGCTTTGAGTCGGGAATTTATACCGAGCATGTTCGGGCCTGGATCGATTGGAATCAGGACGAAGTGTTCGCGCCTGCCGAGAGTTACTATCTTGGTTCGGGAGTTAGTACAACATTATCGCTCGATATAACGGTTCCGCTGGACGCTATTCTTGGTGATACCCGGATGCGCGTAATCGAAGATTACGGTAGCGACCCCGGGGATGACGCGTCATGTATTTCAACCTCTTACGGCGAAGCCGAGGATTATACCGTTGAAGTTCTCGAGTATGTTCCTGTTTACGGCGCTTGCTGTGACGACGAAACCGGCTTGTGCGACGACGGCGTTGAGGCGATTGACTGCGTCGAGCCCGCGCGGTTCGCGGCAAATACCCTTTGTGCCGATCTGGATCCGCTTTGCGGTTTTGTTCCTGAGTGCTGGGATTACTCGGAGACTGCTCCGGTGGTAAATGCTACCGGATCAACCTGCGGCATGTTGAACGATTGTGACCTCAGGGCAAGCGAAGAGGTTATTTACCAGGTAACGATTCCTGAGGCAGGCGATTGGGTCTTCTCGTTATGTAATTCCTCATTCGACACTTATCTCTTTGTAGGGACGGAATGCTGTACGGATGACGTTGGTTATAACGATGATGCGTGCGGATTACAATCTGAGGTCGCCGCATTTGTCGCGGCCGGTACCTATTATGTCACCATCGACGCTTTTAGTACAAGCACATGCGGTGACTATACGTTGAATGTCTATCAGTATGTTCCGCCTGTCGGTCGTTGCTGTTACGATGAGCCGGTCGATTGTCTCGATACTACCGAGGACGAATGCCTTAACACATACTTCGGCAACTGGACTGAAGGGATAAACTGCAATGACAGTCCCTGCCCTTCCGCGGAAGGCAACACTTGTGGTAACGCGATAGTAGTCGATTTGGATGTCGTGGGACTACCCTATAATGATGTTGGGCAAACCACTTGCGACAGAATCGATGATTATTTTGATACCTGCCTCGACGGCTATGATGGCGGCGAGGATATCATTTACGAGATAATCGTCGGCACGGCGGGTGATTACGAAATTACGATGGATCCCCTGGGGACAGTATTTACAGGTATATCAATCGATGATACTTGCCCGGCCGGTGGAACAGGAGAATGCATAGATTTCGAAACAGGATACTCAGGCAGCACGCCGAAAGTGATGATCGTTTATCTCGATCCGGGAACATACTATATCATGGTCGATACATGGCCGTCACCGGACTGTATCCCGGTCTTCAATCTGACTATAGACACATACGTTACGCCAACAGGCCGCTGTTGCTACAACTACTTCGCTGATTGCGAGGTTTTGACCGAAGCGGATTGTCTCGCGCAATCGGGCGCCCCTTTATGGGATGAAGGACTCAACTGTATCGACGATCCCTGCCCGACACCCCCGCCTGGTGATTTCTGCAACGATCCGATCGTCATCGAGGAGTCTTTCCCTTACTCTACAGGTGGAAATACATGTGAATTCAATAACTTCTGCGATATCTCCGGTACTGACAATAGCGAGGTAATCTATGAACTGGAAATCACCTCAGCAGTAGATCTTACCGTATCGCTTTGCGGTTCCGATTACGATACAAAACTGGCCATCTTCTTGAATGAATGTTGTACCGGCGCGGAAACAGAGTTCGCATACAACGATGACTCATGCGGGTTACAGTCAGAAATAAGCACTAACTTCGCTCCAGGACTTTACTATATAGTTGTTGACGGTTTCGGAACCGGTTGCGGCAATTATCTTCTGAATATTGACGTCTACGTTCCACCTGTGGGCCGTTGCTGCTTTGACGATTCGCCCTGCGAGGACGATGTAACCGAAGCCTATTGTACCAATGCACTCGGAGATTGGGATGAGGATATCACCTGTACAGAATTCCCATGCCCCTATCCTCCTCCTGAAAACGATAACTGCGATACAGCTATCCCGTTATCCGGTATTCTTCCGATCGTGGCCTACGGCAATACGGAATTGGCGGCTAACGATTACGGCTCGTTCGGAGTTGAGCCCGCTTGCTGGCAGGGTACATGGTTTTCAAGCTCAGCTGCGGCCTCCGATGTGGTCTATACCTGGGTTGTTCCTTCGGATGGATTATACAGAATCTCGTTATGCGGCTCGCTATACGATACGGCGTTGTTGCTCTACAACAACGTCTGTCCGCCGATTTACCCGGATGATTTCATTTGTGGTAATGATGACGTTCCCGACTGTGGTCTTGATTCCGAATTGGTTATGCAGCTGACAGGTGATCAGGATCTCATGATCGTGGTCGACGGTTATTCCTCGGGCTCCGGTAACTACATTCTGACCATTGAAGAAATAGTGGGAGCCTGTTGTGTTGAAGAGGTGTGTGTGGGTACCTTATCAGAAGTCGATTGTCTGGCACAAGAAGGAGCCTGGTTCGAGGGCGAAACCTGCCCCGAATTCAATTGCGAACTGGAATGCCTGACACAGATTCCTAACCAGGTTAACGGGATCTACTCCGATCTGGATTGCGGGCAGTGTGACTTCGGCATACAGCTTATCGCTGAAAACTTCATCATGGCGAGTGAAACCGATGTACTTTCGTTGGTCTTCTGGGGAGGTTACCATCCTAATAATCTCGTAATGGAATTTGATGACTTCACGATTGTATTCCGCGAGGATCTGGCGGGAGTGCCAGGCGAGCAGATTACGGCTATTCCGAATGTTCCTGCTGATGACAGGTTCGATACGGGAATCGATCTATTCGGAGTCGACGAATACCAGTATACGATCGATATATCCGGATACGGTGTTCACCTGTTACCGGGAACCTATTTTGTTGAGATTCTCAATAACACCGCGGAAAACGCTGATTCATGGTTCTGGGAAACCGGCAATCTCGATCTGATGGTCGGTGTCCTTGGACAGGCATGGACAAGCACACTGCCTGAGGAACCGTGGAATTACGATGCGGTTACTGATATGGCCCTCGATATCGTTTGCGAAGGCGGCGGCGGTGGTGCCTGTGGCGACTACGTGACAGGCGACTACAACGGTAGCACCTCGTTCAACGTGGCTGACATTATCGCGGCATTTTCCAAGCTGAAGGTTGGGTCTCCTGACGCGTCTCTGCTTTGCGACTGTGAGGGTGACGGTAACTTTTGGGCTGTCGCTATGGATCTCAATAATAGCTGCGCCTTCAACGTCGCGGACGTTATTGCCGGGTTCTCCAAGTTGAAAACCGGAGCTCCTATTCTGGTACCTTGCGAACTTTGTCCTCCGGACGGCGGTTCACCCAGACGCGGCGGCGATCAACCTTTGATCGTTCCGAACTTGGAGTCCAAAGCTAAACTCAGTACCGGATCGGGGATGGACTAAAATACCATTCTCAAATCTGACGCTGGTTCTGCATAAGGACTAAAGCGGGAATCGGGTCTTCTATTGCGGAAGGCCCGATTCTTTTTTAGGGAATAGACTCTCGTAATTTGATTATTTGTTAGCTTTCGATTTCTTTATTTACACCAAAAAAAACGGCTTGTTTTTCAGCGTTTTTTCAGTATTATTATAATGATAATCCGACAGTCGTAAGATTTGTGAACGGAGGAATTGATGGTTTCTATATCCGGGAAAATTAAATGAGAACGATAAATATCATCTTATTGGTTCTTATTCCAATAACGTTGTTTGCCTCCGAAGAGGGTAATTTTCAGCGGGATATGGTACTTTTTGATAACGATAGCACATCCTGGCCTTTTCAAAGCAGGCTGGTCGTCAATCCTGTAATACAGGAAATGGTTGATTTGGTGTCGCCGGAGGTGATGATTTCCAATCTTGAAACTCTCGTCGGATTTCATACCAGGCATACCAATTCGGATACCGTATCGTCGGAGACCGGGATCGGTGCGGCCAGACGCTGGATTTTCGATCGATTCGAGCAATACGGGTCTCATCCCGACGCTTTCGGTCTGGACGCCGGGTATTTTTCATTCGAGGCCAATATTTGCGCCGCTCAAGGCGAACATAAAAATGTCATGGCAACTCTTACGGGTGTCGAAACCCCATTTCGATATTTCGTCGATATGGGGCATATGGATAGCAGGACGGTCAACGTTTGCGATGAGGAATCGTTCGCGCCGTCAGCCAACGACGATGGAAGCGGCACGGTTGTGGCTATGGAAATGGCCCGTGTGATGAGCAGATTCCCTTTCGAATCAACTGTAATTATAATGATCGTAACCGGCGAGGATCAGGGGCTTTTCGGAAGCGAAGCGTACGCCCAATGGGCTTCCTGGAGCCAGATAGATATAAATGCCGCTATAACCAATGATGTTGTCGGGAATATCGAGGGGTGCGAAAATCCTAGTTGTCCACCTGAAGAACCGGTTATTATAGATAGCACTTCTGTACGTCACTTTTCAGGCCTACCGTCAACCGGAATGTCCCGTCAGTTGACCAGGTATATGAAATTGAAAGCGATAGAATACGTCGAGGGCTTCTCTATCAATCTGATTCCGGCATTGGATCGACCGGGACGATCTGGAGATCATGTACCGTTTTATCAAAACGGGTACCCGGCCGCGAGATTCACGGAGGCCCATGAAAACGGTGACGGCAGCGGTAATAACGGTCGCCAACATAATGAATACGACTTAATTTCGGATATGAATACGAATGCCGGTTATATGGCCAATATCGCAAGAATTAACATTGCCGGTATGGCGAGTCTCGCCTTAGCCCCTGCGAATCCATCCGGGTTGGAAGCGGCCGATATGGGCGACGGTCAACGAGTGTTCCTTACCTGGTCCGATGAGCATTATGAACCGGATTTCGCCGGTTATAGAATAGCCGTAAGGCCGGTTGACGACCTCTTTTATAGCGAAATAGTAGATGCCGGAGAGGCGAATGAATATATAGTCGACGGGTTAAACGACGGCGAAACGATTTACCTGAGCGTTTCCGCCTACGATATCGACGGTAACGAAAGCCTTTTCTGCGAGGAAATTGAATTTACTCCCATGAGAATCCCATCCGCTCCGGAGGATTTAGAGGCCACATCGAAGCAAAACGGTGTTTATCTGAATTGGGCTCCCAACGGCGAGATCGATATTGCCGGATATAAAATCTATCGCCGCGAGCAGAATCAAAATGAACCGGATCTGATCGGTTATGTGGATCATCCTATAACCGAATGGACGGATGACGAGCTGGCTCCCCATATTTTATATTCGTATTATGTCCTCGCAATCGACGATGAATCATTCCAGAGCCAGCTAGCCGGGCCGGTTGTCGGCCAGCTGGCGACTCATGATATCGGAATTCTAATTGTAGACGGTACTCTAAATGGCGGAGGTAATCCGTATCAGCCCACCGACGAGCAGGTCGATCAATATTACAACGAATTAACCTCCGGCTTTAACGTATCCGGCTACTGGGATATCGTAGATAGCGCCTCGATAGATTTACGTTTGCAGGACGCTCACCTTGCGCCCTATTCCGTGGTTCTGATTCACAGCGACCGGGCTGGGTCGCAGCTTCATCCGGATACGACCCAATATCGTAAATATCTCCAGAACGGGGGAGCGCTTTTTGTCGGAGGATGGAATCTATCTCTGTCCATGGGCGGTTCCAATATCGATTCGGTGGATTTTCCACAGGGGAGTTTTTTCGAGGATTATCTCAAGGTCGATAGGATAAAAGTGTCATCATCTCAAAATCGCGATTTCATCAGCGCGCCGTCACTGATGCCGTCGATCTATCCCGATCTTATAATAGACAGCCTCAAAGCCCCGTTGTTCGATAACAGGTTGTTTAAAATGGAGGCGTTTTTCGGCCCGCTTATCGGCGAGCCAGTTACCGAACCACTATTCAGCTATGAATCGTCCATGGGAGATGATTTTCCGCTTCATGGGCAACCGGTCGGGCTTCGTTATATCGATGATGATTACCGATTGGTTTTAATAGACGTTCCCCTATTCCTTATAAAGCAGGAAGTCGCCACGCAGGTTATCGGGCAGGCGCT
Source organism: Candidatus Zixiibacteriota bacterium (assembly GCA_036481315.1). Taxonomy (GTDB): domain Bacteria; phylum Zixibacteria; class MSB-5A5; order UBA10806; family UBA10806; genus JAZGHS01. The sequence goes on from JAZGHS010000233.1 coordinate 24,401, forward strand.
GAATGATCTCGGTGAAGTTAATTCCGGATCCGATGAAAACGAATTCGGCAAGCTCCCCGATAGATTAAAACTCGCCTCCAATTATCCTAATCCTTTCAACGCCTCGACCACAATTTCATTCGATCTGCCGGAACCAGATATTGTCGAACTGGCGATTTACAATTTACTTGGTCAAAAGGTCGTAACTCTGATCAATAGATCCCTGCCGGCGGGAAATCATTCGTTTGTCTGGAACGCCGGGGATTCGCCATCGGGAATTTACTTCGCCAGAATTATTACCTCCGCCGAGGGCGGGAATATTAGAATGGTTTTGCTGAAGTAACCGAATTCCTAAGAGTTATCATAATTTATAAAAGAAAGATCTTGCCCGAACGATGGCGGTCATGTAGCTTTTGTCGTCATGCGTAATTTGGAATCAAGACAGGAGGGATAGAATGCGGGCGGTATTATCTGTTTTTATGTTTGTATTTAGCTTGAGTGGCTTGAACGTCGCTGGAGATATTCAGTACTCCTCGGATGTGGTTGAAGCGTTGGAGCAGGCGGGGGAAAACGGGTCGGAGTTGGAGAAAGTTTTTATTCACTACGGGTCCCCTGACGATTTTTTGAAGCTCCAGGCCGCCCTGTTTCTGGTGGGCAATATGGAGGGGCACGGGTATGTCACTTATATGATGCATGATTCCACCGGCGCTGAAATTGATTTCAACGTTCTTGATTATCCCGATTTCGACGCTCTCCTTGCCGCCTGTGATATCCTCGAGGAAAAAAAGGGAGAGATCGATTTTAAGAAAAACGAGATGGTATACGATATCAAAACCATAAAAGCCGAATTTCTGATAAATCAGATCGATTACGCTTTCAAAGCATGGAAGGAGAAACCGTGGGCCGACGCCTTTTCTTTCGATTCCTTCTGCAAGTATATACTTCCTTATAGGGGAAGCAACGAACCGCTCGAAAACTGGAGGGAAAGCTTCTTAGAAAAGTATGTTGGTCTCGAAAAGAAGATGAAAGACCCGTCGGATCCCATGGAGGCGGCCTCGTTAATCAATGACGATATCAAATCGTGGTTCGGATTCGATCCACGGTATTATTATCATCCCACGGATCAGGGGCTCTCGGAGATGCTCGAAAGCGGCTTGGGACGATGCGAAGATATGACCAATCTGGCCATATACGCTCTCCGGGCGAACGGCCTGGCTATCACCAGCGATTATACGCCGTTTTGGGCAAATTCCGGCAACAATCATGCCTGGAACGCTATTGCCACGGCCGACGGGCAGGTTATTCCATTTATGGGCGCCGAAAGCAATCCGGGTGTTTACAGGCTGGCTAATAAACTGGCCAAAGTTTACAGGAAAATGTACGGTAAACAGAAAGACAACCTGATTTTCCAGGAAAGAAAACAGGAAAAGGTGCCCCGCTGGCTCGGGGGTAAGAGTTATCTTGACGTTACCGCATCGTATACCGACGTTTGCGACGTTAGTATAGAGTTCGAGAAAGAAATTCCAGATTCCGTGGATACAGGATATCTGTGCGTATTCAACTCCGGCGAATGGAAAGCGATTCAATGGGGAAAAATCGAAAACGGTAAAGCGGTTTTTAAGGATATGGGGAGCGACCAGATCGCTTATTTACCGGCCTTATACCTTAACGAGGAGATTGTCCCTTACGGTTCGCCGTTTATACTGGATAAAAACTGTGAGCTTAGATCTCTTTGTAAAAACGGTGAAACAGACGATTTCAGTCTGATTTCGACCACGAGGCGCAAACAGGAGATCTCCACCGACAGTATTATTAAAACTTATTTCGCCTCGGGCAAAGAATACGAATTGTTTTATTGGGATTTCGGCTGGCAATCGTTTGGAAAATCAACAGCAGGGGACGCGCCTCTTAAATTCGAAAGCGTACCATCGGGATGCCTCTACTGGCTTGTCGAGGAAGATTCCGACGAGGAAGAGCGGATTTTCACGATAGACGACGGTTTTCAGGAATGGTGGTAGACCCATCGTAACTTGATCAGGGGAAATTTGTTTTAGCTTTTCAGATCCCGTTCTCTTATTCGGAATAACTGATATCCGATCAGGGAGACCGCGACGAATAATAACAGGACCTCGAGAGAACTTCCTAGTATTACCGCCACAAGCCCGTATACGGATATAGCAGAACACATGGCGGCGATTACCAATGTCGGCGGCAACAGCGTCTGGTAAGAGATATTTTTCGACGATTCCACGGATCCGTATTTCGATAGAAGTTGACGCTTCAAAAACTGGATAGCGGCAAGTTCGACAAGGCAGAGAACGAAGAGGATATTTCTAAAGAGAATATTCTCAGTCTGTTGACCGGATCCGGATTGAATAATCAGGTATCCGGCTATTATCGCCGCTAATCCGATTCCCAACACTATATACATGGCGATTATCGAAAGGCGGGCCAGGATTGACGAATAGTCTGTCCCATGATCATTGTCCATCAGTCGGTTTCCTTTTTTTGCGGAAAAAATCCTGCATAATCGCGGCGCAATCATCCTGAAGCAAACCCATGGATACGGACATCCGGTGGTTTGTTCTCGGTTCGGAAACTATATTGAAAATCGAACCGCAGGCCCCGAATTTCGGGTCCGGGGCGCCGAACACCAACCGGTCTACCCTTGCTAAAACCAGCGCTCCCGCGCACATGGCGCATGGTTCAAGAGTGCTGTAGATGGTCACACCGTTGAGCCTCCAGGAACCCAGGTTCTCCGCGGCCGACGTTACCGCCAGCATCTCAGCGTGTGCGGTGGGATCCTGTAAAGACTCGGTCCTGTTATAACCTCGCCCGATAATTTTGCCATCGAAAACTATAACACAGCCGACCGGAACTTCATCGTCAGCAAGCGCTTTCCGAGCTTCCTTAATCGCCTCATGCATGAATTTTTCGTCAAAACCGGTATCCGGGGCAAGTGAGTCATTCATAAAGACCATAATTACCTTTATGGAAAGGAAAAATCAATAGAATCTTTTAATTGCTTAAGCCGGCCATATCGTATTATAAAATTCGCAGAAAGTCTATTGTCCGGAAAATAGGGGGTTAATTGAAATGGGTTCGATAAGCAAGAGGATTTTAGAGGCCATTGAGGCATATAAAAACAAAGATATCGAAGCCTCAAAAAAAGCGCACACTACAGATAGAATAAAAGCCGCCGCCGAAGAGCATAAAACCGAATCGGGGGCTTATATCGGGGAGGCCGTTTACGGCGCTCTCGACGGTATAGTGACGACTTTCGCTGTAGTGGCCGGTGTCGAGGGAGCCGGTTTGTCTTCGGGAATAGTATTGATCCTCGGGTTCGCTAATCTTATCGGTGATGGTCTTTCAATGGGTGTGGGAAGCTATTTATCGACAAAATCCAGACGAGAATATGAGCAAAGCGAGCGAGAACGCGAGCTATGGGAGATCGAAAATTATCCTCGCGGCGAAAGAGAGGAGATCAGGGAGATTTATCGTAAGAAGGGCTTTTCCGGGGCAGATCTCGATCGCGCCGTGGAAATCATAACCTCCGATAGAAAAATCTGGATCGATACCATGATGCAGGAAGAGCTGGGAATAATCGAGGAGGACTCCCCTCCATTTCTCAACGGTCTTTCCACGTTTATCTCTTTTGTGATCGCGGGCTTTTTACCGCTATTATTCTTCGTACTAGCGCTGGCGGCGCCTACTTTGCAAGAGTATACTTTTGTAATGTCGGTTGGCTTGACCGCGCTGGCATTGTTCGGGGTGGGTTCGTTACGGGTACTGGTTACTAAAACCAAATGGTGGCGATCCGGCTTGGAAATGCTCATTGTCGGCGGCATGGCCGCCTTGGGCGCGTATATTATAGGGAACCTGCTAAAAGGTTTGGCCTGATTTCAAGATGTTCGATTTTAATTAGCACATTTACATCAGATAATTTCTGATGACATAGCCCCTTCAGATCGACAATAATTCTTTGAGTCCCAGTAGCTTAGAGGAGAGGCGTCTTTACTTGTCGGAATAGATCTTTCCTGTTAAATAATAGTGAATAATAGGTCTCCACAATCGTATTTCTATGTGTAACAGATTTTAACAGGAAGCTAAAATTAGTTCTGGTTGTTCCGATAAATTAGCAAGAATAGAAAGGTTACGGGAATTAAGGAATTATCTTCGGAATTTCCGAAGATAATACGGATGATTTAATTAATATCTTCTCCAAAACGCGGAGAAGAATGATATCTGGCGAGGATTTTAGAGAATGCAGGCTAATTTGATCAACCCTTTCTTATTATCTATCCACAATGTGATGGAAACCATGTTGAGTATTAAGCCTGAACAATCCATCCCTTTTGCTAAAACGGACAGTTTAACCAGCGGTGATATCTCGGGAGTAATAGGATTCATCAAAGAAGACTTTTCGGGGGCGGTCGCCTTGAGTTTTCCAAAAATAACCGCGCTTCGGGTTTTCAATCTCTTAACGGGGGAACATAGCAGTCGCCTGGGGGCGGACGTGCAGGACGCTATCGGCGAAATGGCCAATATGGTCGCTGGCGGAGCGAAATCGGAATTATCCAAGCACGGGATATCTTTCCATCTAACGATACCTACGGTGGTGGTTGGGCGCAATCATATTATGAATCATCTTGATAGACACCCGGTTATCGTCGTACCTATGAGTATCAGCGGCGATAAATTCACAATGGAAATCGTGATGAAAGTTGATTCGGGCAAAATCTCCGGGGGGAACGTCTGATGGATCTTTTTTCCCTTAAAGTATCGGCCAATAAAATGACAGCTAATATTGTGTTGTTTAAACCCCAAGATGCTACTGAAGTAACTGTGGACGCGGTCATAGGTCATCTCAAAGAGGCGAGTATTAATTATGGTATCGATGAAACCGTTGTAGCCGAGGCTATTGAGAGCGAGAGATGGGGAGATGAAATTTGCGTGGCCAAGGGTAAATTCGCGACCAAGGGGAATGATGGGTCCGTAAAATATATGTTTGATACCAGTCCGGTCGGCCGCCCGAAAGTACGTGAAGACGGTACCCTTGATTTCTTTGATTTACATACCGCGCAATGTGTACGCTCCGACGAACGCCTCGCGGAATTGATCGATCCCACCGATGGTGACCCGGGAATCGATGTTTACGGTAAAGAGAGCGAGGGGCTGAAAGGAAAACCGGGCAGGATAAAGAACGGCAAGAATACCGAATTCACCGACGAAAAGAAAAATATTCTGGTTTCAAAAATCGACGGTAACGTGAAATTGACGCCGGGCGGGATGATCGAGGTTTCGCAGTCGATGTCATTATCCGGAGACGTGGATTTAACCACCGGTAATATTGATGTAGTTGGAGACCTTGTTGTCCGCGGGGATATAAAAGCCGGTTTAAAGGTAACCGCGACAGGCAATATTGAAATTGGCGGTACTGTGGAGGACGCTCATGTTAGTGGAGGAGGAAGCGTCGTCGTTAAAGGCGGATTCTTAGGAGAAGGCAACGGAGAGATCAAGGCGGGACTCGATGTATTCGTAAAGTATGTATACAGGCAACGTATTTCCGCAGGTAGAGATATAGAAATAGTGGAAGAATCGACGCAATCTTTCTTGAGTGCGGGCGAAGTTATAAGGATTTTAAGAGGTAAGGGCAGGCTTATTGGCGGAGTAGCCGAATCGGGAAAAGCTCTTGAGGCTAAGATTGTCGGCAACGAACAGAATTCGCCTACGGAGATTATCGTCGGCGGTAAATCCGATCTTGTAAAAAGGATAGAAGCGCTTCGCAAAAACATGGTTTCCTACGACGAGAAGATCGATAAAGTAGCCGATCAAATGTCGAAAATAATGCAAAGAAAAAAGAAGTTAGGCGTGAATACTCAAGATGAGGAAAAATTCAGATTATTGGATAAACTCTCGGCCGATATCGAGGCCAGTATGAAGGCGACGGAACTCGAACTTTCCGAATGCGATAAAGATCTGGAGGAACTTAAAAGAACGGCATATATTGATATTGGTAGTAATATCTATCCGGGTGTTCTTATTAAAATCGCTGGGTATGTTAAACACATCGGGGAAGAAAGAGAAAAAACCCATTTTAAAATAACAGGTACCGAGATTATAGGGATCGAGGACAATGTCGAGGCCCACGCGAAGTAGAATCGCTTCCCGTAAAAATACCCAGCACTTTAAAAAACCCATCTTCACACATCGGCAAAAGTGTTTACCATATCCTCGAACCCGGGGTGGTTACATTTTTGCCTGAATCCCTTTCCAAGTTCTGGCGGTAGCGCTTCCCGATCCGGTTTGGTGCATGTCATGAGGGTAGCCCCTTTTCCGCAGTCGGTTGGCGTTCACAGATCGAAACACAGTACACAATCCCTTTAAAACGCCCATACGTGCGATCTGAGAGAGCCTGATGGACTAAAAGGTAAAGTTTTTTCGTGCCACGGACGTGTGGAGTTTTTCAAATTTGGATAAGTGGATCAATTGATAGCGAAGTCAGTCGATAATAGAATTAGTTAAATAATATTAGGTAATGGGGGAACAATGAATTGTTGGGAATATAAGAACTGTGGGAGAGAGGCCAACGGCTCCAAAGTTGATGAACTTGGGATTTGCCCGGCTTATACTCAAAATGCGGGGACCGCATGTTGGATAGTAGCTGGAACTTTTTGTGAAGGAGAAGTTCAGGGAACATTTGCAAAAAAAGAAGCAAGTTGTATGCTATGTAGTTTCTATATGACATTTGACTCGCAGCTCCGAAAAAAGGTCAAAGATCATTTTACTAGCAAGTAGCCCCTTAGAATATTAGTTTATAAAACAAGATTGGTTATTGTTTACTAGTGTGATATTTCCCCTGCTCTTTGATTCATCCATAACGCACAGTGATTTCCAAAAGATATATCGCGCCTTGAAAAAACCGTACAAACACATCGGTAGATAGGCCTGTCGTGCCCCCTCGGTGGGGTGGGTCGATTTTTTGTATTGTCAAATCTCGATATATAGCTTTCCACCGGTTCTATGATCTACGACTTTGTGTGGGAGCTATAGTCGGGATGCTAAAGAACCTTCGGATCAAGGCAGGGTTAATTGAAATGTGTTTAGGGAAGCCCCAATGCAATTGCCGCCCTTTCAACATCTTCATCATCCACCCAGAGAAAGGATCCGAATACGGAGCCGACAGCAATAGCATCTATAGCACGGATATTTATACCCCATCTGACAAGATTTTCCAACGTCTCAATCAATGCGCCTGTACGATCAGGACCGCTGATAAAAAAGCCCGTCCCCTCCTTTGCGAATAACCCCGATTCTTTCCAGGCGGTTTTCAGTGCTTCAGATTCTCTTGCAACCACAAAAAGCTCTCCTTTACCTTCTTTAGATGCGAAACCCCAGAGACCTGATAGGCCGACGTCTAAATCCTTCAGATTCAGCATGACCTTTAAAAGAGCTTTTGGCTCGTCCTTAACGTTCGCGACAAAATAAGGTAACCTGGTTACAGATGCCATATTCATAATCTCCCCTCAAAACAAGGTTGGTCCTGATTTTATTCCATCTATCTGTCGACTGATAAAGATAACGCTAATTTTGTTAAATAACAATTCTCGACCAAGCCGGTATTAAGCGTCACTATCGACATAGTTCTTATCTATCTATAAGATGATTATAATGAAATGTCAATATCTGTATGGAAGTTAGTTTTTTTTGTTAAGAATTTATTTATACAATTCTCTTTGCCTGGAGATCACCTATAGTTTCATTATCTATCTGGCGATGTATGCCAACCGGGAAGCATTTCTCACCCTGTCGATAGACTGCCTCGGATCGACAAGAACACGGCACACAGCCCCTCTATTAACGCCCATACGTGCCCGTAGAGCGAGGCGGAGGTTGAGTTGACAAAGGGAGGCAGGTTGGATTATTTCGTAGGAGGACAGGGTAGGAATGGAAGTTTAGAAAATTAATGCTTGCTTTATATTTAACGATTTCCTTGATTATGAATATAGTTCATTGAGATCATTTGACTCTTACAGAATCGGAAAAATCCGCTTTTCGTAACTCGTTGCTACAATAAAAAATACGCCCAGGAGGAGTCGAACCCCCAACCTTCTGATCCGTAGTCAGACGCTCTATCCAATTGAGCTATGGGCGCAGTAGATTGCCGCTAAAACCGGTTTTTACATTTCTCAAAGAACAGATCGCTTCGCTATTATTGAGAGGCGAGCAAGTGTATTATTTATATAATTTCCATTCCTTACGCAAGCTGTTTTTAGACGAGAGTTGTTCTCAGTCAGATAGAGCCGTCCGGTTTTTGATAAAGATATCTCCGGGTTTTCAACGTGGAGCGTCTTGTCCGGAAACATTACACGAAAACTTCGTAACCTTTATTCTCAAGTTTGCGTAGATAGAGTTAATGATGGGCTGATAATCGAATTAAGGAGAATAGCAATGAAGAAGTTTATTATCTCGGGCGGAGTGATAATCGTCCTGGCTACGGTCGTATTCTTTACCTTTGGCGATTCCAAAGGAAACCAGGAGGAATTCAAACTTGTTGATGTTACTAAAGACACGATAATCGATAAAGCCCTGGCTGTGGGGCAGTTGGAGCCCAGGCGGGAAATCCAGGTAAAGTCGAAAATCTCCGGTATCGTGAAAACGCTTCATGTCGATGTCGGTCATAATGTTAAGGCGGGAGATCGGTTGATTACGGTAGCTCCCAACCCTACTCCTCTGGAGTTTTCGGAGGCTAAACGGAGACTTGAGCTTTCGCAGGTCGATTTCAATAACGCGCAAAAGATTTTCAACCGCCAAAAAGAGCTTTTCGAGAAGAATCTTACGAGTCAACAGCAATTCGATATCAGCAAGGCGGAATTCGATAACGCCCAGCTTATTATGCAATTGGCGCAGGAAAAATTCGATCTACTTCAAAAAGGAGTAACTTCGGGCGGTAAAAACGAGAATACTATTATTTCGCCAATAAAAGGGACGATTTTAGAAAAACTCGTCGACGAAGGCGATCCGGTGGTGCCATTAACATCGTACCAGGCCGGCACACCGCTTTTATCGCTGGCCCCTCTGGAGGATTTGATTTTTAAGGGTACCGTTGACGAGATCGACGTAGGTAAGCTTTCAGAGGGTATGACCTGTGAAATTAAAATCGGCGCTCTCCCCGATAAAAATCTCGAGGGGATCCTATCGAAGATATCCCCCAAAGCAAAGAAGCGGGACAACACGACCCTGTTCGATCTCGAGATAGAAGTGGATAAGACCGAAGCCAAAACTCTTCGCGCGGGATACTCGGCCAACGCCGATATTATTATCAGCAAAAAAGACAGCGTGCTTGTAATACCGGAACGTCTGGTGACATTCGCCGGCGATACAACGCGAGTGGAGATTCAGGATACGGTAACCAGCGTAATCGAATTCCGCGATATCGAGGTCGGGCTTTCCGACGGTTTGAATATCGAGGTTG
>JAZGHS010000234.1:0-2795 GCA_036481315.1 Candidatus Zixiibacteriota bacterium
GGAATCGAATCCGATGGGCAGGTTGTGATCATGGTCCATTGCGGTTCGAGGGGTTTCGGACATCAGATAGGGACGGATTATCTGCAGAGTTTCGGCGCGGCAATGAAAAAATACGGCATAAAAACCAACGACCGCGAGCTTGCCTGCGCCCCGATTAATTCTCCCGAAGGCAAAGCTTATTATGGCGCTATGGCCTGCGCGGCCAATTCAGCGTTTGTTAACAGACAGGTTATTACTGACGATATCAGAAAGAGCTTCGCCAGAGTATTCGGAAAACCGGCTGATCGGATGGGTATGCGGCTTATCTACGACGTCGCCCATAATATAGCTAAATTCGAGGAATATACGGTCGGAAAAACCAAAAGGTTACTCGTCCATCGCAAGGGAGCCACAAGAGCGTTCGGGCCGGGTAATCCAAATCTCACATCGACATTCAGGGAAACGGGTCAACCTGTGCTGGTGGGTGGTTCGATGCAAGCCGGTTCCTATCTGCTTGTTGGCACTAAAAAAGCCGAGGATCTCACTTTCGGCTCCACTCTTCACGGCGCCGGACGAGTAATGTCTCGGTCCAAAGCCAAGAAAAAGGCACGGGGAAGCGACCTGCAGAAGAAAATGGAGCAGGACGGTATTCTCGTGCGAGCGGCGTCGTTTTCAGGTCTCGCAGAGGAAGCCGGATTCGCCTATAAAAATGTCGACGAGGTGGTTGACGTCGTCACCTCTGTAGGAATCTCCCGAAAAGTCGCAAGGCTTTTGCCCCTTGCTAATATCAAGGGTTAATCGGGTAATTCGATTATCGATTAAATAGATTGTTCTTTTGCTTGCATCTTATAAATATCTTGACTATACAATTTACCGCCGAGTATAATAGTTTGTCTAAAAAGCATCGCTTTTTTGGAGAAAAATGGGAATTTTGATGAAACGATTTGTTTGATTCTTCGGTAAAATTACGAGTAATGACGATGCCTGAAAGAGTGGGAATATTCACCGGCGGCGAAGAGCGGATGATATTAAAAAAAAGGCGGTCAAAGACTTGAAAATTGTATCGAGGGGTTTATATCAGGTGGTCGAAACGTTATTCGGCTGATGGTTTAAAGGAGGAACAATGGGTGTCAGGATTGGTATTAACGGATTCGGACGTATCGGAAGATTGGTGCTCAGGGCGGGGATAAACGACCCGGATTTGGAATTTGTGGCCATAAACGACATTACAGACGCAAAAACCCTGGCGTATCTTTTCAAGTACGATTCTATCCATGGCCGCTTTAAAGGGGATGTGACAGCAAGTGATGATGGGTTTACGATCGACGGCAAGAAAATCAAAATCTACGCCGAAAGAGATCCATCCGATATACCGTGGGACAAGCATAATATCGATATAGTGGTCGAAGCTACCGGCATTTTCAGGAAAAGGGAACAGGCCAATAAACATCTCAAAGGAAGCGTGAAAAAAGTACTCATTTCTGCCCCGGCAAAAGGGCATGACGGCACCTTTGTAAAGGGTGTAAATTTCGATCAATACGACCCAGTCAAGCATAATGTAATTTGTATAGGTTCCTGTACTACCAACTGCTTAGCCCCGGTTGTTAAAGTATTACATGACAACTATAAGGTCGCCAAAGCTTTCATGACTACCATTCACGCTTACACTAACGACCAGAAAATTTTGGATCTCCCGCATTCTGATCACAGACGCGCCAGGGCTGCCGCCTTATCGATGATCCCGACCACGACCGGCGCGGCGAAAGCTATCGCGGAGGTTATTCCTGAGATGAAGGGGCGGATCGACGGCCTGGCGATTCGAGTTCCTACCCCGGATGGTTCGCTGGTGGATTTGGTAGCGGAGTTGGAGACCGATGTGACGATCGAGCAGATCAACGCCGAAATGAAAAAAGCGGCCGACGGCCCCATGAAGGGCGTTTTGGAGTATACCGAGGAATCAATAGTTTCGATCGATGTCGTGGGAAATCCACATTCGTCGGTATTTGACGCTCAAATGACCATGGTTACCGGCGGGAAGATGGTCAAGGTTTTCTCCTGGTATGATAACGAATGGGCATTCTCCTGTCGCATGATCGAGATGTTAAAAATGATGATGGGTTAGGATCTGATTCTGATCCCGAAATCTTTTCAGGCCCGGGAGGTTTTTATGGCGCGGAATATTATTCTGTTAATTCTGTTTTCGCTGTTAATATCGGGTTGTTCCGAGGATAAAAACCCTGTGGGGCAAGCCGGCGGATTCATCACCGGCAGAGTCACTATTGATGGTGTAGGGATAGCGGGGGTTACGATCACAGCTTCGGTATTCTCCACGACCGGCGGCGGTACGGGCAAAGTGGAATCATCGGCTCTACTATCGTCCACTACCGCGGACGGTGATTATTCGCTGGAGGTGCTACCTGGCATTTATAAAATCGAATTTTCGGTGTATCAAGGACTCGAATATCTTCATAAGGCCAGGTATCCGATAAATGTCAGTTCGGGACAGGAAACAACCCTAAACGTCGATTTGAAAGATAGCAGACCATCAAGCCTATTGGCCCGTGACGGCGACGGAAATGTAAATTTGTCATTTGAACCTGGATACAGCATAGATTCATACCGAATATACCGCGCGGTTTCAGGCAGTGAGTTCGAATTGGTGAGTGAATTATATGACTCGTCGAGCTACACGATTTATGTTTTCGATACGCCGCCGTCCGTAGGATTATATATCTATCGTGTTGCCGCTATAATCGAAAGCGTCGAAACCGAGCCGTCAAACGAAGCAGATGTCAATTTTACCGCGAATATCGCGG
>JAZGHS010000235.1:0-11030 GCA_036481315.1 Candidatus Zixiibacteriota bacterium
GCGATTGTCAGGTTGCCCCGCGCTATCACTTTTGAAGATATTTTGGTGGCGCCGCTGCTTGTATTCGCTTCTGTTTCAAACGGTTGCCAGAAATAATAGATCGCCGCCAGAACCGCGACCACAATAATTATCGTACTTACTTTTTTCATTTTTGCTCCGGGTACGGATTCATTTCATACACACATACTTAACCAATATAATAGACCCAAAGATTCCACGAAAGTGAAATCTAAGTGGAATTGAAATTATAGAAAAACAGCTTGACAAAGATAATAGATGTCTATATCCTGATTATGTCTCCCCCCCAAGACTAAATTTGTATTTATGTGAAGAAAAAGTTTGTAAACGAGTATTAAAAGTAAAAATATCATGGGGTGATGAAATGGAAGAAAAAAATAAAAACTACATCATAGCGGTTAGCGTGATCGCTACTTTATACGATAATAAGAGGGATTTATTCCAGAGCTTTATACCTATTTGTGAAAAGGCAATTCACTTATTAGCTAAACACATATCGAGAATTCAGATAGAAACAATGGAATTAAGAGAATATATAGATGATTTTTATGGTATTAGATTTCCCGTTGGAACACTAAGAACAATATTGAAAAAACTTCAAAAAAGACGGGGGTATATTACAACCTATGAAAATGCAACCTCCTTTCAAATTGACGCAAAACATTTAGAGGAAGCGCAGCTTGACTTTCATAACGCAGAGCAAGAAATTAACATTTTATCGAAAAACATCGTACTTTTTGCTCTTAAGAGCGGAGAGAACCTTACAGAAACAGAAGCTATGGAATTGTTAAATGTATTTCTTGATAGAAACAAATCAGAAATGTCGTCGTTCTTTGCTGGGACAATATTCAGTGAAGATTCTTTACGTGAAGCTCAATATGAGAAAAGCACACGTTCAAAACTAAATCTTATATTTGAATTTATAAAATATGTAAAACAAGAACGAAAAAAAGACTATGATGTAATTAAAAATTTATACTTCGGTTCCGTAATATCATCTCTTTTAGAAAACGTAGACCCTGCTGAAATATCGAAAAAGCCGCAAAATGGTGTGCTATATATTGACACGAATTTTATTCTTAGGTTGCTTGATTGGCAAACTCCAGAAGACCATATTGCAGCTATTGAACTTCATCGATTGGCGATTTCAAATAATTATTCACTATACGCTTATAGGATTACTGTCGATGAATTACATAAAGCTTTATCGAGGTTTTTAGGATTTGTTGAGGGAAGTTCTGACGCAGAATTGGAACATACTCTTCAGAAATTTCGGCTCGGTGGGTTGATTTCGGCCTATCAAAGAAAAAAAGCAAGGCCATCTGATTTGGCAGATTTATTACCTCAAATTGAGGAAGTACTATTTAATGAGTTCAATATTCAAATTGACGAAAGATTAAAGGAATTGGAGGATTATGAAGGATCACAAGAATTCGATACTTTAAGAAAATTAAAAAATAGATTTGATAATGATGCTGAAATTGGGCTTTTTAAGAATTCATTAAACCACGATCTTACTTGCATAAAAGGCATTAAAGAATTAAGGAAAAAATACTATTATGCGTATAATAATGCAAGGTATTGGTTCCTAACTTCTGATTATAAATTATTGAGGTATAATCAGAAAAAAGACCTCGGTAATAAATCAGTACCTGAGACAATAGGAGATCTCCAATTAACGAATCTACTATGGTTGGCAAATCCCACCGACGTTAAAGAGGCAGGATTAAAACACTTAATTCTTGCGTTTGGCGCAAGATCAGGCGTTACTTTAAAAATGCTAGTAGATTTCAACAGACATCTCGAAAAATATATTAAAGAGCATCCTGACAAGATTGATAAGGCCTCTTTGATATATCGAAACTTAAATATGAGCGAAGAAATATTCGCCGCGAACGACAAGCGCTCAGAAGAATATCAAGATGAGAGTTCCTATTATTATTCGGTAATTGAAAATCTCATTGAAAAAGCTGAAAAAGAATCCGCGGCAATTAATTTGAAAGAAAATAAATTAGCTAATGAAGTTAATAAATACAAAGAAGAAGTTCAAAATCTAAGAGCTTTGTCTAAAGAGAAAGACCTTGAGTTGGGGGAAAAATCAGCGTTACTAAAAAGAGCTCATATTGATCTATTAGATAAAGAGGGTGAAAAAAATAGTTTGGGTTCTAAGGCTAAAATATGGCGCCTTATTTCAGAGATTTTTGCGTTTATTCTTTTTCTATCTATTAGTATTGTAGTAGCTAGTAAATTCAGCGGTGGTTGGAAAATTACAATACAAGCATTTGCATTATTAACTATTTGGATTTATACTGAATTGTCAAAAGATACTGGCTTGCTAATTCAGCAAAGATTTAGGCGGTCAATAAATGCTATTATTACCGCATCTGTATTTTTTATTAATATTCTCACCTATTTTCAAGATAGTTAATCAATCATATTCGGATATTATTCCCTCATTCCTCATCGCTCGTCCTCTTCTCGATCAGCATCTCCGGGACACGGGAACATGACCCCACCAGGCAGAACGGATCCTCGATCTTGAGCGGCTCGCCGATAGCGTACGCTTGCCCGTATTTGGTGCCGATCAGGTTACCGAAATGACGGGCCATCGATTCTAAGGTCCAGAGGTAGTCTTTATCCTTCTCCGGATTCAAGAATTGCGATTTATGGGCCGATAACGCCTCAATCCATTGCTCGAACTCGTTGGTGATATCGACTACGAACGTCGGCGGAGTCTCCGGCGGAAGCATATAGTGAAACAGCGCCTTTACCCTGTGCGGAGGAAGATCGATAGGGAGCTTTTTGAATGAAGCGTAATTAACTGCGTTTATGACAACCCGTCCGCAGGCAAGGTGATCGGGATGCGATTGCCGTTTGCCATGCCCGCCTTTCCACCACGGCGCCAGTACTATCGACGGTTGATGTTTTCGGATATACTCGGCCGCTTTGATCCGCGAATCGAAATTATCCTCGACTTTGCAATCGCCCATATCGAGATGAGCGACGATTTCGGTACCCATGATCTTAGCGGCATCGATTACCTCTTGTTTGCGTATCTCGACTGTTCCGCCTGTGCCCATCTCTCCCTGTGTCAGGATTACCAGTCCGGTTTTGTAGCCGCGTTTGTTGAGTTTTATCAGAAGCCCGCCGCAACCAACCTCTACGTCGTCGGGATGCGCGCCGAATGCTAACAAATCGAGTTTTTTATCGTCGGATCTTGTCATCGTCTAATTCCTTTATTTAAACGAAAAATACTACCCTACAGAACCCCGATAATATCCGGAAAAACGTAACTCAACGCAATAGCCAATCTATTTTGATTTGATATAATCGAAAACAGCGTCGGCCCCGCTTTTTTGCTCTAGTTCCAGCATTTTTCGAAGCCCCTTTGAATATACCGTATCGCCGTTAGTCATGGTCTTGGCGAAACTGTCGTAACCGAAATAAATAAGGGTGTTATAGGCTATCCATTGAGCGAAACCCTCGAGATCTTCGGGCTCTAACTCGCCGCTTGTATTCTCAGCCTGCCATGCGTGCGATATCTCATGTGCCAGGACCCAGGCCAGATCTTTTCTTCTTAAGCCGTAAAGAACATAAATATTGTAATCCTCACCGAGACGATAAAAAAGACCGTTTATGTCCTTGCTCAAATCTTTCGATTTTGCCTCGAGAAAAGCCTTACCCTTCAGCGAATATGTGATTTCATGCCTTATGACCATCCCGAGGTTATTCGACATGTAACTTAATACAGTATTTTTAATCGGGGTCACCATGGCGGGATCGAAAAAAGCCACCCCGGCGCAGTCGGGGCAGAGTATACGATTATCATCGAGTTTCATCCCGCTGGTACCCGACGGCGCTCCGCAATCGGCGCAGGCGGGATAAAGTGAGATACATTCGGTGCAGTATTTTAACGCTTCGTTCCCCTCGAAAAATGTGAAGTCCCTTATAAGCGCTGTCCGGCAACTGTGGCAACGGATAGCGCTTGACGAGCACTGTTCACAAAGACTGGAACGTCCCACCCTGGCCAGGTTCTTCGCCGGTCTGTTGCAGTTTTCGCACCTGGGGCTGATCCTCTCGCAATTGGAACAGACGTTTATGCCGATATCGGGGTAACGGATGTATCCGCCGGCAATTGTATTATCGCAAATATCGCATTTTTCGAGCTTAAGATAGCATTCACGGCACAATGGTAAAGCGTCCACCGTGATCAAGGACTTTCCGACCAGCCCGCATCCCGAACAGGCCGAGTATTTGGTATTGCAATCGGCGCAGATAGCCTGCCCCCGCGCGGACATATAATAATTACCGGTTATACTAGAATCGCATATCGAGCATTTTGTCGATGAGACCGCTATCCCGATGAAGACGAAAGTTATCAATAATGATAATATAATATATAACCTGAATCTATTCATATAACCCGGCCCGGTCAGGCTTTCGCCGGTTGTAGCTTTTTCAGATATTCAACCGACTTTAGCAATTTATCTTCGGGAAAGATCTCCAGGACTATATCCACGCCGATCGTATTGAATATCTCGAGGTAACCGTCAATGTTTACTTCACCGGTTCCCAATTCCTTATGATCGCTGCCGTCGGAAACGTCGTGAAGATGAGCTAATTTTACATGCCTTATATTATCCTGGAAAAACTTTATGGTCCTCTCCCTGCTCGACGGGGCGGCGAGTTCGGTATGCCCGGCGTCCCAGACAAGGCCGAGACCATTTTCGGCAGCCAAACGTGACACGACATTTAGAAATGGATACGGTAGGGCATAGGTGTTTTCCATGCATAGCGAAATCCTGTCGCCGGTGTATTTCAGCAAATTTGTTAACGAATCCTCGAAGAGCCCGACGTGGAGACTGGGGATTTTACGATCCATAAAGATGATTTCTTTTTTAGAAACCGAATAAAAAGCGAGTCTTCCCGGATGAATAACAAAATGTTTTCCGCCCAGATCAACAGCGAGGTCGATCATCTCATAATAGCGGGCAAGCCCCGCCAACCTGATGGAATCATGCCTGTTCATAAGGGGAATGTCCGATGGGCCGTGGAAACAGAGGCTGATATCGTTTTCGATAAACAACCGCGAGATCCTTCGCCGTTCGTTTGAATCGAGCTTTTCGGGAAAATAACGGCCGGCATCCAATCCTATCTGGACGAGGTCGAATCCGTGTTCTGACGCGAAACCCAGAACCTCGTCGAATCCACCCTTCACGGCGTAACTGACAAAACCGAGACGACCCTTAATTAAACCGTCGATCATCAGGTTTTTCTTTCTTTCTTTCGAGCCGCCGGGAAGAGAACATTGTTTAGAATCAGACGGTAACCGGGAGAATGTTTATGCAATCTTAACTCGGTCGGAGGATCTCCTATTTTATGTTGATAATCCTCGGGATCGTGACCGCCCAGGAACGTAAAAGATCCCTTGCCGTGATTGCCATGGATATATTTAGCCTCGTTTTGCCCCGGCGTTTCCGCGAGAATGGTTACGTTCTTTTTTATTAGATCCTTACGGTAACCGGTGCATTGTCCCCAGAAACCATTGACCATATCAGTATGATTCTGAATGAGCATAGTAGGCACCGGATCCCATTTTGCGGAAAAATCGAATAGTGAGAAGTAGTCGGCCTCCGGAGAAAGCCGTACACCCCCCCGAATCGGCGTAGTGTCTATATCGGAATGCTCGTATATCGACGGATTTAGAACGACATCGAAATTCTTGAACGCGAACGTACGGGCGTAATCGAGTTTGGATATATAAGCGGGATCATAATAATCGTTATCGAACTGCGCCGGGACAATATCGGTTTTCCATGCCGCCCGGGCGATATCATAGGTATCGGTAGCGCTGCACATGGCAAACAGAAAACCACCGTCGGCCACATAACGCTCTATCGCCTCGGCGACATCGAGCTTCAAGCGGGAAACCTTTTTGTATCCGAGCTCCCTGGCGATCGTCTCATTTAACGCCTTATCCTGTTTATACCAGATCGTCTCCCGGTAGGCGGCGTAAAATTTGCCGTACTGCCCTGTGAAATCTTCGTGATGAAGATGGATCCAATCGTATTCTCCGAGTTTGCCTAACAGCACTTCGGGATCCCAGACGATCTCGAACGGTATCTCAGCATATTCCAGCGCAAGGTTTACAGCGTCGTCCCAAGGCTCATGTTTTCTCGATGGTGGCGCGTAGATAGCGACCTTGGGTGATTTTTCCAGAAGCACCGATTCCATATTGTTTTGTTCGATCGTGGAGAAAATCCCAGCCTCGTCGGCGCCGCTAACCTCTTCGTAACTAACGCCTTTTAATCGGCAGACCTCGGCGATCTGAGAGATATTTTCGGTTAAGAAAGATCCACCCCGATAATTTAGAAGCCAGTTGATATTAATCCCGTTTTCCAGACACCAATAGGCGACACCATAAGCTTTCAGGTGATCTGTCTGGGATTGATCCATCGGTATTAAAATGCCAGCGGCCAGTGGGACAGAATAAGCAGACATGAGAATTATTATTGTAAACACGAAGATTTTTTTCACGGCACCGTCCTTTTGTTGTATCGTCATAGTTATAAACGGTTTAAAGGCATGTTGTGTTCCATAGAGAAGTTCGTGAAATTATTAATTTGAAAAAAACACTCGACCCGGGGAACCATCGATAAGCTCCTCTTGTTTGAAATCCTGAATATCGCGATTGGCGGTAGGCCAGATAGGATAATAAAACCGGTTCTTTGAAAAAATACGAGTTCTTTTCAGTCAGGTTTTGATTCGGCGGAACGCAATACCGTCGGAAAATATCGGAACCCAGACACCAGCGCAACAACAGCACGACACCTTCGATTTTCAACGGACAATACAACAGCGCTGTCAACAAAAGGCGGGGTTCAAAACCCGCCTTTTTTATTGGATACCTAATTCTGCTATTTATCGATCTTAGCCTCAACGTAAAGTCACCTCTCCAGCGGAAAGGGTGATAACTCCATCTTTGGTTTTCAAACGTAACGCCCCGTTCTCGTCAAGCCCGACGGCCATACCGTTAATCTTCCTCTTGCCGAATCTTACAGTAATTTTCTTATCCAGCACCGACGATCTCTCAACAAGAGCGCGCCCCATAAAGCGAAGTCCGTACTTAACGAAATTATTATAGTCCTTTTCGAATTCGTAAAGAAACTGCTTAAGTAAATTTACTCGGTCGTGTCGGATTCCCGACGCTAAAGCAAGCGATGTCGCCCGCGACCGAAGAGATATAGGGAAATCCTTTTTGGCGTGATTTACATTGATTCCTATCCCCACGACGGCGTAACTGATTCTATCCAGCTCGGCGGAGATCTCCATGAGTATACCCGCTATTTTCTTAGAATCGATAAGACAATCGTTCGGCCATTTAATTTCAGGCTCCAGATTGTCGATCCGTTCCATCACGCGGCATATAGAAAGAGCCGCAACCAACGAGAGGCCCGGTAGTTTCTCGATGGATATCGTGGGACGGAGAATAAGAGAGAAGAACAGACCCGATCCCGACGGTGAATGCCATTTTCTTCCGAGCCGCCCCCTGCCCCTGGTTTGTTTCTCGGCTATTACAATCGTCCCTTCCGGAGCGCCCGATTCTGCCAGCCGGTGCGCCGCCTCGTTGGTCGAGCCGAGACTCTTATACGAGTAAACATTTCGCCCAAGAACTTTGCTGTTCAAATCGCAAAGGAGAAGGGGTGACGTTATCTTATCCGGAATTTTCAATACTGAAAACCCGGCGCGGCCGTCGATAACTATGCCCGACTCCCGAAGATTCTCGATACACATTTTTATCGTCTTCCGATCGAGATCGCTCATTAGTTCGAGATCCTTGAAAGATTTTTTATTTCGGTCCGAATCGAGTAGGGCCTCCAAAACGGCCGCAGCGTCTATATCGGTTTTCTTAACCGGCTCCTTCATCTAAGCCGGACCTTAAAGGATAAATCCAGAGCGGGAGCCGAATGCGTGATTCGTCCGATCGAGATACGATCTACTCCCGTAGCGGCGATTTTTTTGACATTTTCCAAGCTCACATTGCCCGATGCTTCTAAAAGTACTTTAGAATTTATCGATCTGGCAAGAGCGACCGCTTTTTTCATCACGGGAACGGTGAAATTATCGAGCATGATGAAATCGGGATTGAATTGCAACGCGTCTCTTAGCTCGGCGAGATCCTTAACCTCAACCTCTAACCTGGCCCCGGTTTTCTTTTTATGCCTGATAACCGCCTTTATGGCTTTCTCAAGCCCTCCCGCCGCGGCGATATGGTTCTCTTTAACCAGATACATATCGTAAAGGCCGATACGATGATTGTCACCGCCACCATGTTTCACCGCCGCCTTTTCCCATATTCTCATACCCGGCATGGTCTTGCGTGTATCGAGGATTTTCGCGCGGTAACCCTTGATAAGGTCAACGTATTGTCGGGTCGACGCAGCCACTCCGGAAAGATGGCAAAGGAGATTCATCGACGTTCTCTCGCCGATGAGCATCAGATCCAACGGTCCCTTGATTTCGATAACGAGATCGCCCGGTTTGACACGTTGACCGTCTTTTTTAAGGATTTTAAGAGTAAATGATGGCGACAGGAGTTTGAATACCCGGCGAAAAGGGCCGATTCCCGAGATTATCCCTTTCTCCTTGGCGATGACCTCTCCACGGCCGATGCCTTTCAGAGCGACTGCCCTGGTCGTGATATCCCCTTTACCGATATCCTCTTTCAAAGCGAGTCGGATGAATTTTATTTGTTCGCGCGAATTATCCATACCTAAATTTAGCGCAAAGGACGTATAAGTCAATCGTAATTGTTGGAAAGGGTGATTTTTGTAATAATGGCCGACACTTGGGTCGACCGTTAAGGCTCAGCCGTCATCATAGGGGGTTGATTAATCAAACCCCTACAATATTTTTATTTCAACAACACCATCCTGATACTCTCGGAACGATCGGCCGTTTCCAATCGTGCGAAATAGACGCCAGAGGGGTGATCGTCGGCGTTCCAGGCAACCGAATGCTCACCGGCATCTTTGACACCCTCATACAATGTCGCTACTCGCTGACCGAGAAGGTTGTAAATATCCAATCGCACATCCGAACTGTTCGATAATTTAAAACTGATCCTGGTAGTCGCGTTGAAGGGATTGGGGTAGTTCTGGGATAACCCGAACAGGTCGGGATGTATCAATTTGCCGTCAATCCCGGTTGTGAGCTCGATTGTAAAGGCGCTCGTTGCCGAATAGGGTCCCCAGCCGTTATCGTTGCCCCCTTTTATACGCCAGTAATAGAGAGAATCGGCAAGGGGGATATCGAACGAAAGGGTTGAATCGCTGACTGTGGAATCGAAATGAACCATCTCCGAAAACAGCGAATCATAGCTGAGTTCGAACAGATAATGATCGGCATATAATGAATGCCGCCAGATGAAATCGATCATGTTATATGATAAAGTCGTGTCGACAGGAGGGTAGCTCAAATATGGCGCCGGGGGAAGAGGGTTAAGCGGAACAAGATAAACATCGTTAACCGTAGGGCCGGAATTTGTAACAGATACGTTATAAAGAGTCCTGGTCGCGTAATCATCTTTTAAGAATTTAAGCGTATACGTTCCGGGGGCTAGAATGCGACGATATCGGCCGTAATCAGGTCTCGATAGCCTCGGGTTGATATCGGCATTCATATGTTGGGTTACCTGGACCTCGGCCTCAAGAGGCTCCATCGTTACCGAATCCCTGATAACTCCTGTGATGCCGGCTCCCAGGGCGCGGTCGAGCAAGTAGTATTGCCCGGGTAGATGCGCGGCGACGATTGAATCGACAAGGGCAGGATCTTGAATCGTGGTATCGGAGACCTCCACCGAGAACGATACCGATCCGAAATTGCCGTAGAAATATGTTTTGAAATCGCCTTTGTTCACCAACGCTCTGCGGGCCGTATAGGTACCGTTGCCGGAATCGTCGGGGATAGCCTCTATCAACGATGTGAAAGAGGCGCATATCGATTGCATCATGTCCTCATCGGGACCGAAACCGTGGCCGCCGTCACTGGAATACCAGTACCAGGGATAGTATGCCACGTTAGGACGGCCGTAGGTGGGGGAATGGTAATCCAATGCTATCAGCGGACGATAACTCCAGGCAAAATCGGCCATGGCGATATTCTCCGTCTGGGTGAACGGGGCGTATCCTT
Organism: Candidatus Zixiibacteriota bacterium; assembly: GCA_036481315.1. Taxonomy (GTDB): domain Bacteria; phylum Zixibacteria; class MSB-5A5; order UBA10806; family UBA10806; genus JAZGHS01. The sequence continues at coordinate 10,210 of JAZGHS010000235.1, forward strand.
TGAACATCAATGATTCTGGGGTGTTAGCGCCGATACCGTCATCAACATACCAACCGAAATCGTAGTTGCGGTTGTTGTCGACACCGTCATGATAATCGAAAATACCGTTTTCGTCGTTATCGCATTTGTTCTTGCGCCATACCGTATTGCCCTCTTCCACGGCAGTATGCCCCTCAGGATTGATAAAGGGAATACAGAATAGCTCCATGCTATTTATATACCGGTTTATCTCCATATCTCCGTTATCATACCGGGCGAAAAAATCCTCCACGAAATTGACAATCACCTCGACACTCAAAACCTCGTCGGCGTGGACTCCACCGCAATAGAATATCGCCGGCTCGTCCTCGTCGATAGCCGCGTTATCGGAGATCTTGAACCTCAACATGGGTATACCGTCCCGGGTGGAATATCCCATGGTATCCAACCTGCAGATCTCCGGATGGCTCGATTGCAGGTCCGAAAGTATCTCAAAAGCCTCCCCGTAAGTAGTGTATCTATCGGGAAGCTGAGCTTGCGAAACAGAAAAGAAAAGAAGCGAAAATAATAGTGGTAAAATCAACTTAGAAAAACGCATTAAAACCCCTTTTGTAAACTTACTTGACAACATCCTCGATAAATATAATCGAAATTTCAATTTGGTCAATACCCAATAATCCGACCGATCGGGCTATCCTGTTGTGATAATTCACGTTAAAGCCGTTTTTCAGAGTTGCCGATTTTTTTGAATTACTTCAAAAGTGTGGTTCTTACGGCTTCGCTCAACCCGAACGATGAAAGTTTAAAGAAATATATCCCTGACGGCATATCCGCGGCGTCCC
>JAZGHS010000236.1:0-6673 GCA_036481315.1 Candidatus Zixiibacteriota bacterium
CAGGGGGAGATTTTACCAGCCTCTCGGCTCGAAAACGAAAGCGTATTTCACCCTGGGATTTAAAAAGACCGATCCTTTCTATACCAATTCGGATTACGACGGTTACCATGTAGCCGGTGGGGTGGAAAGAGAGGCCCTGGGAGGAATCGTCAATCTTGATTTATGGAAACATCGCGCCAACGCGGGTTTGCTATCGTTCGATTTTTTCGTAAACCAACTTGGCAGGCAAAACCGCGGTATAAATCGCGCCGAAATTAGTTATGAAAGAATTATCACCGAGCCGTTTCAATTTACATTAACCGGGCTGTTTCATAGATCTGCGCAGACAATCAATGGTTATGCCAATGAATTCAAAACCGTTAATGATATCGGCGGAGGGAAAGCCGACCTTGCGTACAATTCCGATTCGCTCAGTATGAGTTTAACGTCGGCATATTACAACACGAGACTTTACGGCCACGACAGTATCGAACCATCGATAAATATATATGAACATAGGGTAAGAATCGACGGGCATTGGAATAAGATTAGTTTCGAGACGGGGATAGGCTATTCCTGGGCCGGCACCGACCGCGAGGCTATCTTACCGAACGCCGATATCCGCTATAATTTCACCGAGCGAAATTTCGTGAGTTTATCGCTTACCAGATACCGAAAATCGCCCGATCTTTATCTGCTTTATTATGACGATTTCGTTACCGGTCTCGGTTCCAATTTCCTGGAATCGTATCATTTTCTACCGGCATCCAACCTGAAATCTCCCGTTACCACAGCCGCCGCGGTCAAAACCGGCGCGGAGCTCTCGATTTTCGACACCCATATCGGATTTTCAGTAAAAAATATAGAGGATCAGGTAAAGCTTGCCTGGTACCTGCCCAATCCCGGTGAAACGATCGTTTCGCCGGTCAATTTCGACGATCGCTTATTTGAGATTGACGCGGGCTTTACATCGGAACTCGGTCCATTCGCCATGGAGATGTCGGCTACATATCGTTATTGGGATGATAAATATTTCGATGACGGTTTGGAAAAGGGACCCGCGGTTTTGGGATTCGGACGGCTCGCGCTCGAAAAACAGCTTTTCATACCTGATCTGTTTATGGGTGGATCGCTCGATGCGAGGGCGTCGTCGCGACGTGATTACAGGGCGATTCAAGTCGGGCTTACCGACGGTTTCGTCATTTTCAACGGACGGCTCGTTTTCAGATACAAAGATTTCACTTTCTATCTGAATGATGATAATCTCGCCGCCCGGCAATACTATCCTCTATATCCTTATCCGGGAACCCCGAGAGGAGTTTGGTGGGGGTTCAAATGGGAGTTTTTCGACTGACAGTTACCAGGTTATAATAAGATTGCGGCCTTTGTTATATTCGATATTCAGCTTATCCAGCGCGCCTATTCGTCCCAGCGTCGGAGGGACATCGTCACCGGCCGCTATAGCGAAAATGGCGGTAAACCGCTTCGTGCCTATTTTCGTCTTGATACGGTGTATATAAAAATACCGGGCGGAATTAGCAATCAAGCCGGTCATCCTGTATCGTTTGCCCTGACGGATATTCCCCACAAGCAAAATCCCCATGTTTTTCGGCAACAATGAAATATCGGCCCCCGTATCGGCAAGAACATCCTCGATAGTCAGCCATTCCGAAAAAACCTCTGAATATAGTGACAGATTCAATCGAGGCCTGAGCACCGTCGCGAATATGTTCGATTGTTCCGTGGAATATGGAACGATCAGGCTTTTTACCGCTTTTGTTTTTGCTCGGGTTGATCGCTTTTCAGCCAATTATCGACTCGCTTTTCGGTTTCCAGACAATACTGATATCCCTGCCGCGATGATTTTTCAAAAGCGCGGGCAGTTTAGTCTGCGGCTTTTTCCCCTCCCAGACGATATTCCCCTCGATCTTGATGACATACTTGCCGTCGGCCTGGGGCTTTTTTCTGATGGTAACACGATTTTTTGCCTGCATTATCACCTCCATGATCATTATATTAGGCAAAACCTGATAATGTCAAGGGAGGATTATCATGACCCGTGAAGAGGCCCTCGCCTGGGTGAAGAGCGAACTCGAAAAACCGAACCTGATAAAGCACGTTCTCGCGGTGGAAGCGTCCTGCAAACGTCTGGCTGAGCATTTCGGAGAGGATCCCGAATACTGGGGAATGGTCGGTCTGTTGCACGATATCGATTATCAAAAAACTCTCGAAGATCCCGAAAGGCATACCAGGATGGCCGCTGAATGGCTGAAGGAAAAAAGATTCGACGATAAGTTTATTTACGCGGTTATGTCGCATGCCGAGCATGTCGAACCGAAATCGAAACTCGATTGGGCGCTTCTGAGTATCGATCCTGCTACTGGCCTGGTGGTGGCCGCCGCCCTGATGCACCCATCGAAATCGCTGGCCGGATTGGATGTTCGATTTCTATTAAAACGTTTCAAGGAAAAACGGTTCGCCGCTGGCGCCCGGCGTGAATCTATCGCCGCCTGCTCGAATCTCGGTCTTTCGCTCGACGAGTTTCTCGGGCACGTTCTCGCGGCCATGCAGGGAATTTCGGATGAACTCGGTCTTTAGAATCATAATAATAACGTCGCTTCTGTTATTCACCACCACAGGCGTCGTTGTCGGAGAAAATGACGGCGATCGATGGCTCGCGAAAGACAAATTTATGCATTTTGGTTACTCCGCCTTCTTAACAGGGGGATCTGCGGTTGCCCTCAATCGTCATTTCGATTATAGACACGATGACGCTATAATAGTCGGTTTCGGCATAACCATCACGCTGGGCGCGGCCAAAGAGGCAATCGATTACAATCAACCGGGCCAGACATCGAGCTATAAGGATTTAATCTGGGATGTCGCCGGGGCTTTAACCGGGGCATTTATAGCATCATTCGCCTTATGAAATATTTCAAAACCAAAATATTCGCCTGGTCCCTCTACGATTTCGCCAACACCATTTTCTCCATGGTGGTGGTCAGCCTTAATTTCCCTCTTATGATTAAAAGCGTCTACGGCGGTTCGGATCTGCAATTATCTTTATCGAGGTCGTCGGCGATGGTGCTGGTCGCCCTGACCATGCCTCTCTTGGGCAAAATCGCCGATAAGTTCGGGCGTCGGATGCCGCCGGTGATGGTTTTTACCGTTCTATGTTGTCTGGCAACCGTCTCTCTGGGGCGAAGTGATTCCATGATTGTAAACCTCATTATATTTGCCATCGCCGTATATTGTTTTCAGGGCGCGTTGGTTTTCTATAACGCGGTTCTTCCGCAGGTGGCCGGACCGAAGAAGATGGGACGGGTTTCCGGATACGGAGTAGCCCTGGGATATGGCGGCACGATTTTTGGGCTTATAGCTATCGGCTTTCTGGTGGGATCCAAATGCTATTCCGACGCTTTCACACTGGCCGCGGTTTTGTTTTTGCTCTTCTCCATTCCCTTCTTCATCGTTGTTCGAGATCAGTTTCCCCGAAAATTAAAAAACCTGCTGATGGTGGCTAAAGAGTCGATGATCGAACTGGCGGGTGTTTACGGCGACGCCAAATCCCGGCCGGGAATACTTCGGTTCTTGCTCGGTAGGTTTTTTGTCGTCGAAGCGCTTGAAACTATCATCTTCTTTATGGCCGTATTCTTAAAAGAAGGCGCCGGATTTTCAGACCGAATAACGGTTTTCGGAAACCTGACCGAAATCTATGTCTACCTGATCATTGTTACCGTTTTTACCGCGTTGGGGTCATTGGGCTGGGGATTCGTTACCGAGCGATTCGGGCCTAAACGCTCTCTTTTGGCGATTATCGTTTTGTGGATAATTACACTTACCGGAATTATCTTGTTTAAAGATAAAGCAGTTCTTTATTTCCTCGGTTCCTTGGCCGGGATATCGCTGGGCGGTGTCTGGACGTCGGAACGACCTTTACTGGTTAATCTTGTTGCCGACGATTCCAGGCTTGCCGGATATTTCGGGCTTTTCGCCTTCAGCGGACGGATGGCAGCGGTAGCAGGGCCGGTAATCTGGGGGTTGATTGTCTTGTATTTCGATTCATACGGACCGGAAAAATATAATTTCGCTATCGGGTCCGTGCTGGCTATGATGATTGTCGGGCTGTTTATTTTGAGGAAGGTCCCCGATGCCAGATAATCTTTTGCGTGAAATAGCGGGAGTGATTCATATTCATTCGAGCTATTCCGACGGCAGCAAATCAGTCGAGGAGATCGCCGCCATAGGGGAGAAGGCAGGACTGGATTTTTTGATGTTTACCGACCATAATACCCTGCGGCCATTGCATGACGGTAAACAACGTTTCTACGGCAAAACCGCGGTTATTATAGGATACGAAATCGAAGACGTTAATGATGAAAACCATTATCTCTCATTCGGGCTTAATGACGTTTTACAGTCCAATCTGAATCCGAAAGAATATGTCGAAGCTGTAAAGGACGCCGGAGGCCTGGGGATTATCGCTCATCCCGACGAGGTCAGAAACGCTTTCCCCCAATACCCGAGCTACCCCTGGACCGATTGGGATGTCGAAGGTTTCGATGGGCTGGAGATTTGGAATCATATGTCGGCCTGGATGGAATCGTTAAAGAGAATAAATATGCTAAAGATGGCCATCTCGCCCCGAAGGAGCTTACGCGGTCCCACGGAAAAAGTACTTCAATTATGGGATGAGATTTCCAGAACCAGGAAGGTCGCCGGGATCGGTTCAGCCGATGTTCATGCTCACCTTTATCGCAGAGGACCCATAAGGCTAACTATATTCCCTTATAAAGTGCAATTCAGATCCATCAGAACACACCTGCTCCTCGATAGCCCTCTCTCTAAAGATATCTTAGATGCCAGAAACCAGATTTTCTCGGCAATCAGAAATTGCAGGGTATTCGTCTCGAATTTCAGATGGGGCGATGCCAACGGATTCCGGTTCTTCGTTCGAACATCCGATGCCATAATTCATACGGGTGATTCGGGTAATATTTCCGCAAATCCGGTTTTGTGCATGTCATCGCCCAAAGAAGCCGAAATCAGAATTATCAAAGATGGTCAGCCGTTTGGAAATATGATCGGCGAAAAGTTCGAAATCCGTGTTTCATCGCCGGGCCTTTACCGGGTGGAATTGTATATCGGCGGTAAGGGATGGATATATTCAAACCATATCAGAATAACCGCGTAAAAAAAAGTATAAGGGCGAAACAATACTTGGGTAGAGGGGGGCTGGAACTACCCATGCTTAGATTTCACCCTTACACCGACAAATAATTATCTAAGTTTCGTTTAATTGTCAAGTAGTATTTGAGGATTTGCCGTATTGGTCAAGACAATTTGACAGACCTCGATTGTCTCGATTGTCGATTAATTATAAACCGGCGGATGATCCAGAGTGGTCCTTCCCGCCGGCTACTTTAGCCTATATCAGAGGTTTCTTTTAAGGATTCCACCAATAATTTATCTTGGCCATAAACGCGTTATCCGAAAGCTGATCGAATACGCTATTCAAATCGCGGCTGTAATCGAAATCACCGAATTCATCGGATCTGTCTCTATCCTGTGTCCAGACAAGGTATAGGTCGGATCCGGGCAGATATTCCCAGCGGAAAACCGCGTTTAGATTGAACGATTTGTAATTGAAATCGGGATTGTCATCGTAGGGGATTGTCAATGCGGTGAAACCATCGGGTGCGACAAACTGCCTGAAATCGGAATAGTTCCCCGCGCCTACGAATACCTGGCTGTATAGCTGAAGAGTTATCGTTTTTGTGAATGTTATGGTACTCCGCAGGAAAAGGGAATCTTAAATTCCGCGCTCCAGCCATAAGGGCCTGTTTGCGCCTCGCCTTCCCAGACCGAATTCCAGGACATGTCGTAATTAAAGTCACTGGATCGAAACCCGTCCCTCTGAACACCCGCCGCGTTGACCTCGAAAAAATAAGCGGTTAGATGATCATGATAGCTGTCTATCTCCACCTGGACTTTATCGGTTGACGTCCAGTCGTCACGCTTGGAGAGAATCTTGACGATCTTATCCGGCTCACTGTCCAGGCAGAGAAAGCCAATATACAATGCCTCATCGTCGTACAAAACAGTTACCTTTGTTCTCTTGGTTCCCGGTTCACCCTCATCCGGATCGGTCTGCAAAAAATCGGAGACTGGAATTCCCAGAGACCATACTCCTTCATCGAGAAAACCGTCGATCGATATCTTTTCGTTGATCCTCGTGGGGCTAAGTGATCGATTTGTAGGTTCTAAATCTGCCCACACCGGTGAGGCGATTAACAGGATAAAAGCGGGTAGAATTCGGGCTATAAATAATTTTCGCAAGATAATCCCTCCGATTGAAGATTGCGGCCAACTCTCAACTTCAGTTTAACTACGAAAAAGTATAGGAATTGTTACTATTAATTTCAGGCTATAAAATTATTCGGGGCGATTATTTTCGTGGTCTTATGTTTATGGTCCGATAATTTCGGCATCAAAGTACTCTGGGCTTTCATCCGGGCTTCCGCCTCGGCCACCTGATTCGCCGTAACAGAATGAGTCTTGTTTTTTGACTTGTTTTCGGCGTTATTGAAGCTCTCGAAAAGTCCTCTTGTGCTGGGAATATCTTTCATAATTTATCTCCTAAGAACACTATCGGCTTTTTTCCCATATCTATTTAGCTTTTCTGTAGTTGACA
>JAZGHS010000237.1:0-2693 GCA_036481315.1 Candidatus Zixiibacteriota bacterium
GGGATTACGTCTGGAAAAGCTGGGGCTCACGATCCGATACGCGCCTGGGGCGACCTGTTATCATTATCATTTCAAGACTCTAAATGACCGAATAAGCGAATTCGAAAAATACGGTCGTACCGGCTACAGGCGACTTATTGGCAAACACCCTGATTCGGTTATATTCCCCGGCGGATGGAAGCTTGGGTTGCCCGATTCAAAACCTGGAATTTTTAAAAGAATAATCGGCAAATGTCTTGCTCCGTTGAGGTCCGACGCGGCACTTGGAATTGGTAAATCGTTATATAGATTTGGCTCTTTTAGCGATTTTTATCACGACTGGCTTTTTTACGGCTCCCTGGCCAGAGGTTTTACTAAGGAACCGGAATGAAATTGTGGTTTAGAATAGCGGCGCTTGCCTTTATCTTAGCGTTCTCATGTTTTTATATTTCGTATTTTTTCGACGGTTATCTCGGACTATCCGACGGCAACGATTACGCCGGGCTGGCCAGGAATATCGTCCGCGGGGAGGGTTTCACGTTAGGTCATGTCTATCCATTGGCGATGACATTCGATCCCGACGTACCGCAACCGAATAACATGTGGGCCCCGGCATACCCCGTTTATCTTGCCTTTTGGTTGTTACTCCTCGGGACTAGCGATTTCGCCCTAATGATCGCCACTATCGCCGTTGTCTGGTTTTTGATTCTGTTAGCTTATAATGCCGGAAGCCGATTGCTAAATCCGAGCTGGGGTCTTCTGGCCGCCGCTCTTGTGGGATTGAACCAGAGTGTCCTGAAAACCGCCCTGGACGGATCTCCGGAAATACTAACTGCCGCTTTGTTGTTACTGTCAGTGTTAATATTATCAAAACGAATCAAGGGCGGTGTGGTTTTATCAGGAGTAATATTCGGGATCGCTATCTTGTCTCGCTATCAGATAGCCCTGCTTGCCGTACCCGCCATATTGTATTTTCTCAATAAGGATAAAAAGTCGGCTTTCCTCTGGTCGGGAATAATATTAGCCACCGTTTCGCCGTGGCTTATCAGGAATATGATGGTTTTCGGAAACCCGGTATTCACCCTGCAAACATACGGAGAATTCACAAAAGGGATGGGACATCTCGATTATTACTATTATACTTACAGGTCGTTTACTCCCATGACATTCTGGTACGCGCTCGGCAATTTCCCTTTCTATCTGTTTAAAAAATTTATCGCAGGAAACGTGTATTTCGCGCTGAATTTCCCGGCAATCGTTAACTTTTTCGGAATAATCCCGCTTGCCTATTTCGCGCGGAGGCTTTTCAATCAGGAAGATGCCGAAATCGCGTTTTTTAAATTTACCGCGGTTTCACTGGTTATTCTCGTGGGAGTATCGTCGCTTGACGGCCAGCATTGGAGGCACGTAGTCAATCTTCATCCGTTTCTGGCAGTTTCTATAGCGCTTGGTTTGAAAAGTATCATAATCGGGGTACCCGCCTTTAAAAGGATTACGCTATCCATCGCTTTAATTCTTTTGATTTTCTTCCCGGCGAGATTACCGTTTCAAGAGCTTGAACTTTCGCACACATCTAATACAGTAAGGGCCTCGTTGCCGGTTTATGAGTTGATAAATTCGGAATCGGAACCGGGCGATGTCGTTATATCCGACGCTTCCGACGCCGTATGGTGGTACGCGGATAGACCATCGGTTTGGATCCCCGTATTATATCCGGACGTGGTGAGAGCATTGGAGATCTCCGATGCCGAGTACGTTTACCTTGAGGACTTATCGGCTTTCCTTACGAGCCTGTCGAACGAGGAGATTATCGATTTTTATTCGCGGGTTTATCCGATCCATGGAGAGCCTGCAAGCTGGACCTTATTCAAGAGGAACAGGGAATGATATTCCAAAACTCGAAATCGCCAGCACGACTTTTTATAAACGGTGTTTGCCGATGAGACTTCTGGTCGTATCCACAAGCTTTCCCAAAAAAGCGGGCGACAGCCTCTCGCCGTTTATGTGGGATTATTGTCGCTTCTTAAAAAATCTTGGGTGGGATATTACCGTTTTAGTGCCCCACCATAAAGGTCTTAAAATAGAGGAAACCTGGGACGGAGTCAGGATCTTAAGATTCCAATATCTTCCCGAGTCTTTGGAGGATCTCGCTTATTCCGGCGGACTTCTTCCCGGGCTTAAATCTTCCCCGTGGAAAGGATTGAAAATCCCGTTTTTTATCCGCTCCATGTACAAAGAGACGCTCAATATCATTAGCAGAGAGAATATCAATATCGTTAATTTTCATTGGTTTTTCCCGGTCTCTTTCTGGCTCGGGGCGCTTTTGCGGAAGACGAACATTCCAGTAGTATTAACAGGCCACGGCACCGACGTTCACTTAGCGAAAAAGAACCCGTTTCGCTATTTCGCGAATAAGGCGTTAAGCAAATCATCGGCCGTAACAGTAAACAGCGAATACATGAGAAGCATACTGGCCGATCTTGAAACACCCGAACGGGTGGAAGTAATTCCTATGGGGGTCGACACCGAGAAATTCAGGTCGACGGGACCGGGGCTTATCAATTTGAAAAAAATTCTGTATATCGGGCGACTGATCGAGCAGAAAGGTGTCGGATTATTACTTGACGCATTTCGAACGGTTATCGAGAGCGTGCCAGAGGCGGTACTGGAGATAGTGGGTTATGGGCCCGAGAAAACGCGGTTGAGAGAAAAGG
>JAZGHS010000238.1:0-10907 GCA_036481315.1 Candidatus Zixiibacteriota bacterium
GGCAGGCCGCGGGAGAACGATTCGGAGAATGAAAGATCGAAGTTCAGGTCGAATGATGGTGAAATGAGCGCCCCTACCTGGTATCCCCGTTCCCCCGGAGTCGCGTTCAATGACATCAAAGTACGTCCCGTGTGATTCGCTGGCGGAGGGCTATTAAACGGTTCCGCATCATTGGGATACAGCAGGTTTATGTAGTTTTTATACTCCGAATAGAGGCTAATTTTCTCGAAGTTGATAGAACCTGACAGGTAAGTGCCGTCGCCGTTAAGATTTGCCTCTGGAAAAAACTGATCGTCCCTCCCGGTTTTCCTTGCGTATTCGGCGTAGAAATCCGCCGGCCCAAGAGTTATGGATGAATGAACCGAAGTCAGATTAGCGTTCAATGTCCTGAAGAAATCGCTCGAGTTCTGCTTGAACCGCACATACGAAAAACCGATTTCGGCCGGCTTGAGCGGCCTGACCGCTCCTCTTGCTCCCCTGATAATGTACGTTCTTTCCTTTGTGAAACTATTTAAACCGCGCCCGGAAAGAGCGTCGAATTCGAACCTATCGTATCTGCCGCTGACCCTAAAACCATCGAGGTTGTTATCGAAGTAAATAGCGTCATCTAAAAACGTATTCAATGTCAGCCCGCGATCAAATACCTGGTAGAAATTGCCCAGATGGACCGAGAGGTCTTTTTCATGCCATCCGAAATAACGTTGAGTCAAGTCCTCCGACGAATTATCCGGATGATTAAATTGCTTGATATCGAGCCAGGCGCCGGTATAGAAATTTCCCAAATCGAAATCTACAATAAACCTGTTATCCAGGGAATCACGACGGGCTTCCACAAATTCACCGCCATCGTCGAAATACCAGTATTGCATCCAGTTAGCCGCCGATACGGACCAGGTTTCGTCCTGGGCGACCGCGTAGATAGGGGATATCAGAATTATAGCCGAAAACGCGATAATAATCGCGCAAAACAGATGTCTGCTCATTTATTCCTCCGACCCGGACTCGGACTCGTCTTTTTCGGCTGACGGAATATTTTCAATGATAAGTCCTTCGACATGTTTCTCATCGCCGGGCTTAAATCCGATCGCCGAAAAGATAATATTCCCCTGCGGATCCGTCATTACGGAATAAGGTTGAGCGAAACCCTTGTATTTTCTCCTAAAAACCTCGCCGCCGCTGTCGATCAATATATCGAAAGTCCATCCGTTGGATTTGGCGAAACTCTTTATTTTGCTTATCGCTCTGGGGCCTTCGGTGTTAATGGCCAAGACTCTGAAACCGTCATCTTTGTATTTTTCGTAAAGCCCCTGGATAATTTTCAGCTCTTCCCTGCACGGCTTACACCAGGTCGCCCAGAACGATATATAGATCGGTCCGTTTCCGTACGTCTCGGAAAGAGTAACCCTGTTGTTTTCGATATCCGGTAATGTAAAATCCGGAGCTACTTTTGATTTGAGATTCTGCCCTCCAGCTATAGACGCCGTCAATAATAATAAGATAGTGATGAAAATTGCACGCGATTTCATGCTCCTCCCTACTTTAAATACAGCATGTTGCTATGTTGATTGTATCCGTTAGATTCAATACGATAAAAGTAAACCCCACTTGCAAGGGGGGCGTTATCACTTTGTTCAAAATTCAATTCTATCCGATTGTTACCCGGTCGGAGAAAATGAACCCGGTCCACGACTTTTTCTCCCAGTATATTGTAGACCGAAAGATTGACAACCTCCTCGTCCGGCGAAAACAATGAAATTACCGTTCTGCCGTTGAACGGGTTGGGGTAATTCCCATCGAGGATGAAATCATCGGGGACATCAACGATCCGCTCATCGATATCAGTTTGGACCAGATACGCTGAATAAAGGTAATCCCCGCCCGAACCATCGATTAAATCCGTGACGAGACCGACCCAGACATATTCTCCGAAATCTTCCACCGTATACTCACCATCGTTGGCATCATTGAGAGTAATAGCATCATAAGTGTGATCGTTATCGGCCATGGCCATGATTATTTGCGCATGCCAGATATCGCTGTCCCGGCCGTCGAAAACGATACGCAGATCTCCCTCTTCGCCCGGATTCGAGAAGATGATATTATTACAGCCGAATGCGGTAGGATCCAGAAACGACGATTCGTTTTCCACGGGGTAGGACGAATGCGTTCGCATGATCCTCGCGGGGTTATATTCGGCCCCTTCCTCGTAATGATCGCCGTCGTCACGGGAATCGGCAAGAAAATTCCAAAGCGAATATGAGGAATACTGCTCCTCGAGCAATGTGCCATATTGACCGCAGGTACTTTCCAGGGCATTCAGGGCGGTGCTGCCTATACAATACTCCCAGGATGTTCTAATGAAATCATGACCCCAGTTTTCATACAGAAACATGGGCCAGATAAAAGCCCCGTATTCGAAAGCGCCGTTGACAGTGTTAATGGGCCTGTGGACGAAATTCAAAAAGTAGCTTAAAAACGCGTAATTGTCATTTATATTGTCCCAGATTATATCCTCTATCCAGGTAGCGCAGTTCTCCATATACCAGCCTCCCGCTGCTATGCTGTAAGCGAACTGGACAGCATGGAAAAACTCGTGTGCCGACGTTACTTTCATGGGCAGCGTGCGGTCTTCGTAGCCGAATCCGCTGTAAGTCGGATCCACATAAATATAGCTTGTGTAATCGTAATTCCGGTCGGGTCTCTGTGAGGACGGAAATTCCGAAAAGGTTACTCCATAAGCGCCCGCATAATGATGCATGTAAACGTCGTATAAATCCTGTCCGCCTCCCCGGTCGCCGTCATAGGGAGGGGTATCATAAATCAGAGTATCGCAGATAGTATTCCAGGCCAGATCTAAATACTCGGCTGTTCTATTTACATAATCGGGGATACCGTCGGGTGGATAGATATCGATATCCGGCTCATAGACCGCGTGACCGCCCGTGGTATCGAAATGAATTCTAAAATAACCGCCCGGCGAATCGAAATAGGTCTGCTTTTCGACTCGGCTCAGCAGAGTGGGGAATTGAATCTTGAATTCCTCATCGGCGGCCTGCCGATTACGAAAAATATCCAGAGCCAATAAAGTACCGTCTTTGAGCGGTTCCTCTATCCGATATCGCCCGGGAAGCGACATCGGATCGGTCAGCATGATTGCTTTCAAGGTGATCTTTTCGGCAAGCGTAATCTCGCCATCCTCAAAATCGGAATCGATATTGCCGAGACCAGTCCCTTGTACCCCAAGAGGATAGCATAATACTGCAATGGTTACTGCAAACGCCGTCGATCTAAACTTCATCCAATCATCACCCATTTGAATACAATTTAGTCCCTATATGATAATTGTCAACTCAAATTCACAAACATGTTACCCCTATGATCGGGTGGTAAGAGGCTGGTAATTCACTGAAGAACAAGTAGTTGAAGTCCGTAAACTCTAAAATTCCGAGCCGAAGGAGAAATATGTCTCCGGTTTCGGCGCTACTTTCGAGAAGTTGGTTCCCCACGCAAAATCGACCCGGAGCACGAAAATGCCGAGATTCGCCCGGGCGCCGAAACCGAATCCTCCTTTTACGCTTCCCAATACGGGGAATCCTTTTTTATCGTCGAATATCCGCAGTTCCTTGCTGTAATTCCAAGCGCTTCCCATATCCCAGAAGATCGCTCCGGAGACCTGTTGAAGGGCCAGAGGAATTGGGAAATTGAGTTGGAAATACTCGATAAACGGATATCTGAATTCGAGATTGAAGATCCCATATTGAGTTCCGGTATCCTCGAAATAACTGTAACCGCGAAGAGGAACTACGATCTCGTTTACATATATGTCCGCTACGCTGTAGATATCCGATGTCGCACGTTTGGGGCCGATCCAGTTAGATGATCCTCCGAGATGGAATTTTTTGGCGTCCGTATTATCGCTGAACGATTTACCGATTGATCCCCCGCCTCCGAATCTTATGGCGAGATTATATCGTCCCCAGAAATGCCAGTATTTGCGATAATCGAATTGGCCGGAAAAATACGAAAGGCCGCTGCTCACGGCCTTAATCGATTTTTCGAATGAGACTTTATAACGCTGACCGGCAACCGGGCCGACTATCCCCCAGATTATAGCGTCGTTGACATAATCCAGCGACGTTAAAAGAAGGTTCGTTGTGTTTTTTGAGAAGTAGAGGTCGATTTCCCGTCCGATGGTCACCTGTGTGGCGGTTAGATCGAGCCGAGAGAATTTAGAAAACGGATAACTGGCGTATCCCTGCGCCCCGTAAACCCTGTCGGAGAAAAAAGTCTTCAGATACTCGTCGTAATAGACGTTTTTAAAATGGAAAATTCCCCCGGCGTAATCTATACGCTTGGGGGTATAAGAATAGCTCACCTGGATATTCGATTGATCTATGGTGTTAACCAGATCGGTATAAACATATATATGATGATTCCCGAAAATATCGGAGATAGCCAAAAACGACTGGCCTCTCAAGCCGTAGAAATTATCATAAGAAAACCCGCCGGTGACAAGTTCCGGCGAAAATTTCAATTTATATTCATTCTGTTTATAACTGCCGTCAGGTAGTTTATAAACCAGGGTATCCTCGATCAGGGCCGTTTCTAATCCCTCCGAATCGTCAGTTTCTCCGTCTGACGATTCCGATGATTCGCCGAGTATTCCTTTACCGGCCTGGAAAATAAAGGTGCTGTAATCGTAATCGCTGTCTTTGTCGTCCTCTTTCGATTCAGCGATTGAAGTTTCGTCAATCTCGATTTCCGGCACGAATATATTCTTTACGTCGTTTCGGATCATCTCCATATATGGAGTTAAGGCAAGTTCGTTTGTCTCGGGCGCGACATTATTGATGTTTTTTAGGATGAAAATATCGAATCCGAATTTGTTGAATGCTGAGAAGGCCAGCTTATCGCCTTCGGGAGACCACGACGGTGAAAATACGCCGGATATGATATTGGTTACGGGAAAGATATCGCCGGTTTCAAGCTCGCAGATATAGATATTACCAATCCCGTTCCTGTTGGAGACAAACGCGATCCGTTCGCCATCGGGCGAAAAAGCCGGTTGATTGTTTTTATATAGATTACTCGTCAGCTCCCTGGCGGTTCGATTTTCGAGGTCGTAGAGGAAAATGTTGTAATTACCGTAATTAAAATCTGAACTATCGGCCACATCGGCAAGAGGTCGGTCGGAGGAAAACACAATGAAGCGGCCGTCGGGCGACCACGACGGATCGCTGTCATGGTAACGATCGTCAAGCAGCGACGTTAAAGTTCCATTTTCGAGATCGTAAACATGCAGATCGGTAGAACCGTTGACAATCCCCTCGAACGCGATCCGCGAACCGTCGGGAGACCATGATGGGTTGCGCATGCCATTAAGACCCGTTTCTATCTTTTGCTTACGCTTGCCGTTTTGAGCATCGACTATGAAAATAACGTCGCGACCGTGACTTTTGGTCACAAACGCAATCTGGCTTCCATCGGGAGACCAGGTCAGACCCGAAAGATACGAGTGAAGCGATTCGAGGTCGCCTGAATGTTCTGCCTCCACAAGGCGAGAAATAATCGTGCCGTCAATGGTTGAAATTACGAAGATCTCGTTGAACCGATCGGAATATCCGTGCTGGGGATTGGATCGGTCTGAGAAAAAGGCCAGCCTATCCCCCTGAGGAGACCATTCCGGTTTCTGATTATATACCGAATGATCGATCGAATGATCGGTGAGCGGTTTGCCAATCTCGGTCGGGGTATCTCTGCGCGCGATTTCGGGCCAGTACATTCTTTTCAACGATTTTTGCCACTCACCGGTTAAATCCTCCATAGAAACCCCGAGCGCCGCTTTTACCGCCCTCTCCATGGTGACCACCGCCCTACCCTTGCTCAGAATCTCAAGGATCTTTTCCTGCCCGTATTTTTCCACGATATAATTAATCACGGATTGACCGCCCTTATAGGCAAGAAACCCGTTTAAAAAATTAATTGGGGGCATATAACCTTCGATAATCGCGTCACGGACAAACATATCGGCATCTAAATCCCATCCGTAGCGCGACGAATACTCGGCGTATCCCTCCGCGAACCACAAGGGAGGACGGAACAGAGCCTCACGGGATAAGATAGATTTAAGAGCGTTTCCATAAAGGAGATTAAATATTACTGCGTGGGTAAGCTCATGATGAAGCACATGACGGAAATCCTCGTAGGAACCTGTAAATGGAATAACGATTCGATTCTGGAAAACCTCGGTAAATCCCCCGACACCCTCGGGAATCAACTCCGATATCACGTTAGTTTGCTGAAACTCGTTGTGTGAAGCGTAGATTATTACCGGCACCCTCTCGGTGAGATTGTAATTAAGCTCTTCGGTGACATTAGCATAAGCCTCCTCTAAAACGTCAGCGGCAAATGTGGCCAACGAATCCTCGCCGTCGTAAAAATAAATATCGAAATTGGGGGTTTGAATAAAGTGCCAATCGAATTCTTTATATTGGACCTTATTCTGGCCGAAATATATGTTTTGCGAACCAACGTTTTGCCAAGTTAACGTCACCAAGGCAATTATAAGAATACTCCTGAATTTCATCGCCACACCCCTATCTGCTCTGCTGAAGATTCCTCTATCCTGTAAAAACGGTGGCCGTTCATGTATTGTTCCACTTTAATATTACCCGGAAACCCTGATAATATTCCCCCTGAGAGCCTGAAGTTTTCTCTCGATCTTTTCGTAACCTCTATCTATATGATAAACCCGCAATATCTCCGATTCGCCCTTTGCCGCAAGACAGGCAAGTACCAGTCCCGCACCAGCCCTGATATCGGAGGCCATAATCGACGCTCCGGTTAGAGTATCAACTCCGTTAATCACCGCCTCATCACCAGAAATCGTAATATCGGCTCCGAGACGCTGCATCTCCATTACATGCGTAAAACGATCGGTAAAAACCATTTCCCTGACATATGAGGTTCCCTTACCGACAATAGCAAACGCCATGATTGCCGCTTGCAAATCGGTTGGAAAACCGGGGAAGGGGTATGTTGTAACCCGTATCGGACGGGGCCGCCCCTGGCGCGATACGATGATCCTGTTTCGGCTCGATTTAAACGTCAGCCCCGCGGAGCTTAATTTGGAAATTAAAATCTCATTATCTTTAGGATTGGTTTTAGTCAGTTCTATTTTTCCGCCGCAGGCGCCAACCGCTAATATAAAAGTCCCTGCTTCAAGACGATCTGACATCACATTATATTCGGCGCCTTTAAGCTTTTTTACCCCTGTAATTTCTATTCGGGTCGTTCCGGCGCCTCTGATTTTCGCTCCCATCATATTGAGGAAATTTGCCAGGTCCACTACTTCCGGGTCGCAGGCGGCGTTGATAATGGTAGTCTTACCCTTAGCCAGTACAGCCGCCATCATGATATTCTCGGTTCCGGTATGGCTCGGTCTATCGAAAAATACATCGTTGCCGGAAAGAGTTTTAGCTGAAGCCGTGACATAACCGCTTCTTTCGGAGATTTTCGCCCCCAGACGTTTAAAACCCTCGATATGCTGGTCAACGGGGCGCGCTCCGAGGACACATCCTCCTGGAAGGGAAACCCTGGCTTTACCTAATCTCCCGAGCAATGGGCCCAATACCAGGAAAGACGCTCTCATTTTGCGCACCAGATCATAGGGAGCGTCATGATTGTCGATATTCGAGGAGTCGACAATCATTGTTTCCGATTTCGGATTGTATTCCACCTTTGCCCCGAGTTCCTCGACTACCCCGATAATGGTCCTGATATCCATGAGATTTGGAACGTTACCGATGACCGATCTGCCTGATTCGGCCAGAAGCGAAGCGACTATTATCGGCAGGGCAGCGTTTTTCGAGCCGGAAATTCTTATTTTCCCCGAGAGCCTCTTGCCGCCATTTACAATAAACTTATCCATAAACCCTTTCTATCAAGATATTTGACACCGGAACGAACGTATTAGTTTATACGTTTCCAAATTCTTTTTGCTCCTTCCCTCGCGATTATATTATAATGGCATGGATGGAGCAAGAGAATAGAACCAGAGTTTATTTCGTTTCGGATGTTCATCTGGATATAAAAGAAAGCCCGTCGGAACGCGAAACCCGTCTCCTCGAGGTTTTCAAAAAAGTCAAAGAGGACGCGTCGCACCTGTATATAGTCGGAGATCTTTTCGATTTCTGGTTCGAGTATAAGTTAGCTATCCCCGCGGCCTATCTGAAAATCCTTGCGGCTCTTCTGGATCTGACACAATCCGGAGTCAAAATCTTTTATATCCCCGGTAATCATGATTTCTGGATGAGAGACTATCTCACTCGTCAGGCGGGGGTGGAATTGACCGACGATTTTCACGATATCGAACATTTCGGCAAAAAGATCCTGATCACTCATGGTGACGGTATCCGCAAAGACGATCGCGGATATCGGTTCATCAAACGAATTTTCAGAAACAAACTTTGTATCTGGCTTTATTCTCAACTTCCGGTTAATTTCGCTTATCGTCTTGCCATGGTAACGTCAAAAGCGTCACGAAGTTACACCGAAGCGCGAGACGAGATCGATTCATCCGACTATATCGATTTCGCCCGTGAGAAAATGGCCGGAGGTTACGACGCGGTCGTAATGGGACATGTTCACAAGCCTGAGATTATCGAGACGGATTCGGGTTTGTATGTCAACTGCGGCGATTTTTTCGGAAATTACAGTTACGTGCAGCTCGACAATGACGGTTTCGAACTTAAATCGTTGACTTTTTGAGGTTCTTTCCTTAATAAAGTCCTTTCTAAAATTTTAAGCGGAATCGGGTGCTTTTGAAAAACGAGATTAAAATATAGGGAATTTCGATGGAACCGACTGTGGACATAAAACTGGCCAGAGAACATGGGTTAAACGACGAGGAATACCAACAAATCCTCTCCATTCTTGGCAGGACCCCGACTTTCACAGAACTGGGAATTTTCTCGGTAATGTGGTCGGAGCATTGCTCTTACAAGAACTCAATAGCTCAATTGAAAACTCTTCCCCGCACAGGCCCGGCTCTATTAGCAGAGGCGGGGGATGAAAACGCCGGGGCGGTGGATATCGGCGACGGTTTAGCGGTTGTTTTCAAAATAGAATCGCATAATCATCCGTCGGCGGTGGAACCGTACCAGGGCGCGGCCACTGGAGTCGGCGGTATCCTTCGCGATATATTCACAATGGGCGCGAGGCCGATAGCGGTGCTAAACTCCCTTCGATTCGGCTCGCTCGATAATCCCAGGGTGCGCTATCTGTTCGACGGTGTCGTGCGGGGAGTAGGCGATTACGGCAACTGTTTCGGAGTGCCCGACATCGGCGGGGAGATCTATTTCGAAGACGCTTACACCGGTAACCCGCTGGTTAACCCCATGGCAGTCGGTATCGCCAAACACTCCGAGCTAACATCGGCGGTAAGCAAGGGCGAAGGGAATATCGCGCTGGTGGTCGGATCATCAACCGGCCGCGACGGTATCCACGGGGCGACATTCGCCTCCGAGGAGTTGTCGGAGAAATCCGAAGCGAGAAGACCGTCGGTGCAAATAGGCGATCCTTTCACCGAGAAACTTCTTCTGGAAGCCACGCTGGAGATCATCCGCGAAAAACTGGCAGTCGGAATTCAGGATATGGGCGCGGCGGGGCTGACCTGCTCATCGTCGGAAATGTCTGCCAAGGGTGAATCGGGGATCGATCTGCACTTGGAGAAAGTACCGGTCCGCGAGGAGATGATGACCCCCTATGAGATTATGCTTTCCGAATCGCAGGAGCGGATGCTGGTGGTCTGTGTACCCGAAAACGTGGATAAGATAAAAGCGGTTTACGATAAATGGGGTGTTCATGCCGAACAAATCGGCAAAGTCATCTCCGGCGGGCAGTTGGTCGTACATCTGAACGGCGAGGTAGTGGCCGATATACCGGCGGTCACTCTTGTACTCGGCGGCAACGCTCCGGTATATGTCCGCCAGCAGAAAAAGCCGGCTCATATCGACGAGCACGAACGGTTCGATCTGTTAACGATCCCCCTTCCCAATGAAATGAACGATACGCTCCAAAAAATGTTAGCGTCACCGAATATAGCGTCGAAACGATGGGTATATGAGCAGTACGACACATCGGTAAGAACCTCAACCGCCGTCGGCCCGGGATCGTCGGCAGGGGTGGTCAGAATCCGCAAGACCAACAAGGCGCTGGCCTTGACTACCGATTGCAACGGCCGATTTTGTTATCTCAATCCGCGAACCGGCGTTAAAATCGCGGTGGCCGAGGCGGCGTTAAACGTGACGGCCTCCGGCGGGAAACCGGCGGCGATCACTAACTGCCTGAATTTTGGCAACCCGTACGATCCGGAGATCTACTACCAGTTCGCCGAATGTATCGCCGGGATGGGCGAGGCTTGCCGGACTTTCGAGACCCCGGTTACCGGGGGGAATGTCAGTTTCTACAACGAGGATCCCGAACGGGCGGTCTATCCCACGCCCGTAATCGGCATGGTCGGGGTAATCGACGATATCTCGCATATCACCACAATCTCGTTTAAAAACGAAGGCGATGATATTTACCTAATTGGTGAGATTAAAGACGAGATCGGCGGGACGGAATATCTGAAGACTATTCATGGAAAAGTTACCGGCAAAATCCCCGAGATTAATCTCGATTTTCACCAGAAAGTAATCGACCTTTTATTAAACCTGATTAAATCGGGAGTGACCCAATCGGCGCAGGATATCTCCGACGGCGGCCTGGCGGTGGCGATAGCGGAATGCTGTTTCGCCAACGGTATCGGAGCGCGAATCGATCTTGATAGCGAGATCCGTCCTGACGCTTTGCTGTTCGGGGAAACTCAATCGCGGGTGATTTTCACGTCCAAACCTGAGCGTGGC
>JAZGHS010000239.1:0-7858 GCA_036481315.1 Candidatus Zixiibacteriota bacterium
TTCTTACGCGGGAGCCGGAACTCAAGTCTCGGTGGTTAATATAAGTAATTCAGGGGCAACAATGACAGCCGATATCGCTGTTGGATCACCACAAGGTATTTTGGGCGACGAAGCGCTTCTTCCTGATAATGTACGGTTACTCGGAAATATGCCGAATCCCTTTAACCCGGTGACAATAATAAACTTGGAAGTCGTGGTTGAAGCCCCGGTTAAATTAGAAATTTATAATTTGAATGGTCAGAGAATAAGTGTGTTGAGGGATGAAATCATGGGGCCCGGGAACTACAATATCGCTTGGGATGGTAAGGATTTGAGAGCGTCGAACACAAGTTCCGGGGTCTATTTTTGCCGGATGACCAGCGACGGCAGGTCCGAAACAATTAAGATGTTGAAGCTTAAATAAAGTAAAGGCTTAGGGGAGGCGATTAAAGTGCCGGATCAGACAATAACGATGAAAAAAGATAAAAAACCGATTATTCAAGAAAAGGAGAATCAGCCGAAAAAGAATTCGGCTGTTACAAAAGAGAGGATTGAACGGTTGAAGAAGGCTTTCAAGCCGAGATGGTTACTCAACCAGATAAACGCGCCGGATAAAAATACGTCGAAGAAAAATAAATAGTACTTGACATTTTAAAAGGAGGGCATCATCATGAAGAAGTGGATTGCGGCTTCCGTGGCCATGGCGGTCCTTATGCTTACCGTTATAGCTGGCTGTGGAGCGAAAATGCCGACCGTTTCCGAGGATACGCAGGGCGATCCTAACGAACAGAAGATTGAGGTACTCACTGAATACAACGACGACGTTGTTGTCGGAACGATCGATTGATTTGGGATTTACGCGGCGTTAGATCTTGGATGTCTTCTATCCCCCCTCCAGAAGATATTTGAGTCTAGTCCGCTTTAAGGCCCCCTTCGCCGGGGGTCTTTTTTTATTTACTGTAAATGAATTTAACCGGATACATAATCCAGACCGGGATCCTGATACCGTTAGATTCGGCGGGAAGATAGCTGCTCTTTTTGGCGGCATCAAGGGCTGCGTCCTCAAAACCAGCTGCTGAAACACTGGACGAGATTATTTCCACGTCGGTGACCATTCCGTTTCGGTCGACCCTGGCTTTAACCCAGACAACGCAGGATAATCCTCTTTTTCTACCCCAGGCCGGGTATTCCGGCGCGACAATATTAATCGCTCTTGGCATTTTCTCCACAGTTACCAGTATCGCCTGGGGTATATTAGCCTGCTGAATCATACCGGTATCGATTAGTACCTCGGAGATCGACGCTCTCATCTGCTGTGACATCATCGGGACGGTTTCATCCGATAGATAAACTGCGCCTATATTCACAGAGTCGGGGGAGGGGCTGGTTATCGGTTTTTCCAGGATGGAGAACGGCGCTTTTGGAGACGATTTCTTACGCGGCTCGATGTCGCTGTAAGCCGCCGGGGCCTCGAATAGATCATCTGATCTGAGGCGTATTTCCAGTATATTGTAGGCTTCCCCGGAATCCGGGGAAGAACCTCGATCCACAGGCTTGAAGGCCGGGAGATTTCCAAGATCGGATATGGACATTATCATGAAAATCACTATTGCCGCGGCCAGGCCGATCGAGGATACTGTACGGAATATAAATTGTCGGCCCTCCGATTTCGATTCGGGGAACGATCTTTGAGCTCGGACCTTCCCCAGAACCGCGTTATCGAAAACCTCGGGATCGATCTTCGAGATCAGGCTGCGGTCCGCCTTACGGGACTCTCGAATCGCTTCTATACCGGCAAGCGCCGCTTTACATCGAGGGCAATTTTCGATGTGCGCCAATAACTTCCCGCTATCGGAAGCTTTTAGATCCGGGTAATCCCATAATAATTTTTCTATCTGTTCACATCGATTCACTGCCTCGTACCCCTTTTTATTATTTCCGTCAATTTCGCCCTTGATCGGTGAAGGCGAGACATGACGGTACCGATCTCGATATTTAAGATCCCGGCGATTTCTTCGTAGGAATAATCGGCGTAAGCCCGTAAAACGAGGACTTCCCGAAGTTTTTCCGGCAACTGCTCGATCGCGTTTTCTATCGCCCGGATTCTGACCTTACTTTCATAATCTTCATCCTGAGAGACCTGTCGGCTTCCAAGGTCATTTTCGGGAATTTCCCGAAAGAGCTTGCGGAATCTCGAACGTTTACGAAGCCGGTCGCGGCATTCGTTAATAGCGATCCCGGCAAGCCATGCGGAAAAATCACGGCTCTTATCGAAACTCTCGAGATGGTAATACGCCTTAACAAAACTATCCTGCGCCGCTTCCTCCGCCTCGGTTCGATTCTTAAGCATCCGGAGGCAGATGGCCAAAACCCTTTCCCGATACCTCCTCAGTATTTCTCGAAAGGCTGTTTCGTCGCCTCCCGAAACTCGTCCGACCAGTTCGCCATCGGACATCTCACGAGCCGACGACATCTATAGTCTCCCTTTGGTATACGTAGAGATGTTGCCAATATTCCGGAAATCTCTTATTTAACGATCTTTTCATTAATCGCAAACTTGGGAGATGGTCGGGATTTAGGCAATCATAAAATGATTTATATTTTGATCCATGATATACTTCCGGTTTAAGGCGAAGGATTCTCAAGAGTGGATAGTATTATTGGATTGTAAATTGATTGCCAAACCGGGATTTAGT
Source organism: Candidatus Zixiibacteriota bacterium (assembly GCA_036481315.1). Taxonomy (GTDB): domain Bacteria; phylum Zixibacteria; class MSB-5A5; order UBA10806; family UBA10806; genus JAZGHS01. The sequence goes on from JAZGHS010000239.1 coordinate 2,676, forward strand.
TTTTTGCCGCCGATGCCCGGGATCTTACGCTTTCCACAAAAGCCCCGAGCTTAATAAGATCGTTTTCCCCGGAGGTACCGTCATAGGCGATATTTAGCCATGGGAAATTGTCGTTGTCGTTAGTTATCCGCGCGGAAACGGCTGCCATAATATTCCCCGGCATACAGGTAAAGGGCATGGTGTTGACAATTCCCGAACATCCCTGCTTCATCATTTCGATAGCTTTTCCGATGGCCGGCTTGGCTTCGCCGCCCACACTGATAGGCAAATATTGCATGGCGTAATCGAGTTGCTGCCCTATTGGGGTTTCGGTATCACCGTTTAAATGGTTATGAATATGCCTTAAAATATACTTTTCATCTTTTTTCTGGAAATATCCTTTCACGTATGCGTCGAGTATTTCCTTAAAGGAACGTTTTCTGAAAGAATCCTCTTTATACGTTTGGGTGGTGAAATGAATCCATTCGCTGAAATTGGCCAAATCTACCTCGACGCCCAAAGATTCGAGCTTTTCCACGAGGTGGTTGTTCGAAAATCTGTTGTTTCGGATATATATTTCACCCACAACCCCGACGACCGGAAGCCTTTCCCGTTTTCGCTCGGATATTTCGTCAAAACTGAAGAAAGCGTCGCGAACAACCTCGGAAAGTCCCTTGGCCTCTCTTTTCTCTATATCCAATACTGCCTCGTCAAGATAACGACGATACACTTTATCGGCTTCACCTTTGATTTTCTCATACGGCCGCGATTTTAAGAGGAATTTCTGAAGATAATCGACCGCCAGGAATCCGCGCCAGGCTAATCTGCGGAAATTTCCGTTGGTGTCCGGGAACTCGCTGTAAGAATCTTCCGAATTGGGCGAATAAATCGGAATGTCACCGTAACCGAGATTCTCCAGAAGCTGTTTATGAAGATGGTGATATTGTCCGAACCGGCACGGACCGCCCGACGTAGGCATGAAGAAGGCGACCCTGTTGGGATCGACATCAGGTTTCTCAAGCTCCCGGGCAAGATCTCCCGTGGTCAGCGCCGCCGGATAGCATTCGCGTCCGCCGGTAAGTTTTCGGCCAAGTTCTACAGACCTGCTGTCGGTTTCCGGTAAAACCTCGGCATCGAGACCGCAGGCCCTGAACGCCGCGGCAAGCGTCTCGGCGTGATCTGCCATTCGGGAGATAAGAAGCTTGCGTTTGTAACCGTTTGATTTGAATTCAAAAACAGGTTCTTTGTATTGTTTATTTTTTCTGGGCAGACTGTCTAAGAATGCCTCGCATCTGGTAATGATCCCGGCGTCGGCGGAGTGCTCGTCAAGCTCCAGAATCATATGCGGCTTTTGACCGATGATCTTTTTAAAATGATGGATAATGAAAGAATCTGGACCACAACTGAAATTACTGACATAAATGGGGAAGAGGCCCGGCGTTTCCTTGGCCAGACGTGCCGCCCGGAGAATCCGACGTCCGCTCTGCCAGTAAAGAAACTCGAAATTCTCATCGGGCAGTTCGACCATATCGAACGGTACAACGACAACGCCGAGGTCGGTTAACTTTTGCGCAATATCCATGGAGATACCGGAATCAAAAGTATTGTAATGTCTTCCAACCAGCAGAATTCCAGGATTTTCAGGGGTGACCGCGTTTATAAATTCACGGCCTTTTTCGATTAATTCCTTCTTGTGCTCCTCGAAAGCTTCAAGGCTGACTCCTAAAGCTTTCTTGATTTCCCTCTTTTTAATGCGAAATTGTTTTAGTTCCTTATAGAGAGAATCGGTAACCGCAGAAAGCCCCTCGTCGAACCTGATAATAGGCGTTACTAAATTGGTTTTCGCCAGCTGTTCCTCCAAGCCTCCTTTTGCTATGTAAGGAAACGCCTGAATATAAGGACAGTAGTAATTTTTAGAGCGCGCGGTGGCTTTATCCTCGCCGGTTACTATGGAAGGAAGGAAAATAAAATCGAGATCGCGCCGTGTGAGGTCGAGTAGATGACCGTGTCCGACCTTCACCGGGAAACAGGTCTCCGCACCGACGGATTCAATACCTTCTTTAATTAACTCTCCGGTGCTGTTACGCGATATTACCATCCTGCATCCCAGTTGAGCGAAGAAATACCGCCACATATATATAAATTCCCAGTTGGCCAGCATGCGGGGATAACCGACCCTTAAATTGCGCATCTTCGAGGCTTTTGGAGGAGTGGCGAGCGACCGTTTATTTCGTATAGATACCGGATTAGGATGTATATCAGTGACACCTCGTTCGGAATCGTATTTCTCGCATCGGGAACCGTAATATAATTCTCTGCCATTGTCTTCGATTTTTGTGATATTACACATATTGGCGCAATCCTCGCAAAGGAATGTCTCTTGGGCGATTTTTCTACGCGCGATATCGAACCCTTTGAAAGTGGTCTGCTTGATATTAGCGTTTTTGGCGAGCATCGCCGCACCTATTGCGCCTGTGATATCGTGATGAGGAGGTACTATTATCTCTTTGCCCACTACGGACTCGAAAGCCGCTACAACCGCTTTATTCCAGGCGACCCCGCCCTGAAATAAAATCCGATCGCCGACTTTTTTACGGGCGACAACTTTGTTTAAGTAGTTATGTACTACCCCGAACGCCAGGCCGGCCGCGATTTCGTTTTTCTCAGCGCCGCCCTGTTCGAATCGTATCATATCCGATTCCATGAATACCGTACATCGCTCACCACAGGAGACCGGGCTTTCGGCGGCAAACGAGAGATTGGCGAAATCGGTCTTGATGTCGATCCCCAACCGCTCGGCCTGTTCCTCGAGAAAAGATCCGGTACCCGCCGCGCATGAACGATTCATTTCAAAATCCACAACGACGCCGTTTTCGAGGCTAATATATTTCGAATCCTGTCCGCCGATCTCGAATATGGTGTCAACGTCGGGGATGAAATTCACGCCGCCGGTAGCCTGAGCTGTGATTTCATTACGGATGATATCCGCGCCGACAAGCTCGCCGATCAGGTATCGTCCCGAACCGGTAGTAGCCACACCCAATACTTCGAAATCGTCGGCGATCTCGCCCCGGATCTCCTCGAGCCCCTGTTGCATGACCTCGATGGGACGACCCGCGGTCATCAGGTAACGACGCGAGATGACGTCGTCATCCGAACTAATTAAGACCAGGTTGGTCGAAAGTGACCCGATATCGATTCCCAGGTAACCGGATTTAAGATCCTTCCGCGGTTCCATCTCACTTTTTGTTTTCTCATAATGTTTATTAGTCGGGCGATTATAATTTAAGGACGATGTGCGAGGTATATTAGAGACGAATATCTTTTTTGTTTTAATTCCGATCTCCCTAAATTTACTCGTTTCGACAGAAAAAGGTTTAGCTGATATTGCTGCGCCGATAGCTCCCGCAAGATTGTGCCAGGGGGGAGTGATAAATTGATCGTCGGTTAGTTCGAAAACATCCTTGAACGCTTTAATTACGCCTGGATTTGCCCCGACGCCGCCGACAAACGCGATCGGCGTATCTATCTTCTTCGATTTTACTATACTTCCCTTGAAATTCCTTGCCACCGCGTAGCAGAGGCCGGCGATAATATCGCCAACAGGCACGCCCCGTTGTTGATGGTGTATCATGTCGGATTTTGCGAACACGGAACATCGGCCAGCGATATGAGGAGGGTTTTTCGATTGAACGGCCAACTCACCGAACTCACCCTCGATCTTAATCCCGATCCGGGCCGCCTGTTGATCCAAAAAAGACCCGGTGCCGGCGGCGCAAAGCCCGCTGGCCGCGAAATCATCGAGCGTACCCGCAGTATTCTCGCCGGAAGATGATAGATGAATATATTTCGCCTGTTGACCGCCCATCTCGAATATCGATTTAGCTTCCGGCAACAGACGGGCTATCGCGGCGCCGATTGCTGAGAACTCATTGATGTACGGCGCGCCTAAGGCTCGGGCAAGCTGGGTAGCCCCGCCGCCGGTGAATCCCCAGGACTCGATCGAATCATATTTGGTCAGTAACTTCGAGACATTCGCGATAGCGCACGATATCGGATCGCCATGATGACGGACGTTTAACGATTCGACTATATTGTAATCATTATCAATTATGACTGCCGCCAGAGAGACGGAACCGATGTCGATACCTATTCGGTGGGAATTCATGTCGGGAATATATTAAATTACCGGTGAAGTTGTAAAGCATTAAATGATTATAATGGAAAATGTTGTCGATATTGTATCATCTATAGTCCTGGCATATCGGAGATAGATCCGACATCCATATCCCCGCTACCCCGTGGGTCCGCGCTTCAGGGTTCGTTGAAATAGTCATTGCGAAAAGGCCGCAGGCCAACGAAGCAACCTGGCTGTTGCTTCATTATTAAAGATCGTTTAGCTTCCTTCGGTCGCTCGCGATGATCGTGATGGTTATGAGGGGCCGCCTATGGATCGGCCAATATAAGGGGGATGCATAAGCGTATTTTGTCGGGTATTATCCCGGTATTGACGATCCCAAAACCCGACCTGCGATTATTACGCCACTACGGTTTAGGTTTCTTTTTATAAAATAAAAATATATGCAAACTCAAAAGCAACATCCCGATATCCTCGATAATGCGTATCACCAGATTCGATTTTACAGCGGTGGAGGTGGAGAAACATCCGCAGGAGACATTGATGCCCCTGGTGGCTGTGACCGTAAGCAGGACGATAAAAAATATAAGCATCGCCCCGATCAACAGGTTCGATCCCTTTGCCTTATAGCCGATAATCAGCAAAACACCGGTGAAAAACTCGATCCAGGGCATAGCGATCGCAATATAGTTGATCAGTTCGGGGGGCGTGATACGATAATGATGGATCAACTGGGCGAACGCCAGGGGGTGGATGATTTTATCGATTGCGGCGTAAACAAACAACGCCCCAAGGATTATTCTGGAGATGAGAACGACCGACGGATTTTGTAAGATACCCTTAATCACCCTCATTCTCCGTGATTTCGGTGGGAAGCCCGGCCTCAATCCATTTTTGCCAGCCGCCGAAAAATATATATGAATTTTGATATCCCAGATAATCAAGCTCACGAGCGGCAAATAGCGATAGCTCGCAATCGAGCCCGCCGCAATAAGCCACGATTTTATCATCGGGGGTCAGATATGGTTCGACGTCCATCCAGTAATCATCCCACCACTCGAATGGC
>JAZGHS010000240.1:0-29263 GCA_036481315.1 Candidatus Zixiibacteriota bacterium
GCTTTCGGGAAAGAAAGTTATATCCTAACCGGATATTTCAACCTGGTGAAAGTATTTGAGGTGACGCTTAACAACGGTATCGACCCGTGTACGGGAAAACGGATTGGAATCGAAACCGGCGATCCAGCGGGATTTTCCTCATTTAACGACCTGTTTGAGGCGTTCCGAAATCAATTAAAGCATTTTATAGATATAAAAATAAAGGGCAATGTAATCATCGAACGGCTATGGGCGAAATATCTACCGGCGCCGTTTCTTTCGATTCTAATCGACGATTGTATTGAGCGAGGCAAGGATTACAACGACGGCGGCGCGCGATATAACACGTCGTATATTCAGGGTGTCGGTATGGGTACAGTTACCGATTCCCTCGCGGCTATAAAATATCATGTTTTCGATAAGGGGACCTTTACTCTCCCGGAATTGATGATTATTTTAAGGAATAATTTCAAAAACGAGGAAGCCGTTCATTCTATTCTTCTCAATCAATCGCCTAAATACGGCAATGATGACAATTACGCCGATGATATTTTAAGAGCTATATTCGAAGCGTATTTCGGTATGATCGACGGACGGCCTAATACCAAAGGCGGTCATTTTCGAATTAACCTGCTGCCCACAACCAGCCATATCTATTTCGGCAGCGTCGTTGGGGCCACTCCCGATGGAAGGCAGGCGGGGGATCCGCTTTCCGAAGGAATCTCCCCGGTTCAGGGTGCGGATCGTAACGGGCCGACCGCCGTGCTTAAATCGGCCGCGAAAATTGATCATGTGAGAACGGGCGGAACACTTTTAAATCAAAAATTTACTCCCCGGATATTCTCCGATGACGATGGTATAGAGAAACTCGTTCATTTGATACGGTCGTATTTCAGTATGGACGGCCATCATATTCAGTTTAACGTCGTTAGTGCGGATACGTTAAAGGAGGCGCAGAAACATCCCGAGAAATATCGCGACCTGGTGGTGAGGGTAGCAGGATACAGCGATTATTTTGTCGATTTGGGCGAGGCTTTACAGAATGAGATAATCAAGCGGACCGAACAATGCGTATAATAACCCGGAGAAATGTATTTGAAGGTTGTTGGAAATCTAAGTTAATATCGAATAAGAATAAGATGGAAAGGAGAAATAGTTAATGTCACATGTCAAAAAGCAATTCGATTTGAATCCGATATCAAACCTCGGCCTTGTTATTGTCATTTTCGCTTTTTTGCTGATGGTGCCGGCAAAATTCTCGCAAGCGCAGGAAAAATCAAAATCGACAAAGATAGAGATCGATGCCAAGGACAAGACCGATACCGAAGTAAAAGCGGAGATCGAAGAGAAATTAAAAGCCCGGGGAGCAACAAACCCGCAAGTCTCGGTGGAAACTAAAGCCGATGGTATGCGTCAGATCTCAGTCGGTATTAAAGACTCCAGCGATACCAAGATGACAGAGAAGCGGATCGAGTTAGAGGTTTCCGGCGATGATTTATCGTTTGACGCAGATCACGAAATCTCGATCGATACCGAGGGCAAGACCGACGAGCAGATAAAAGAGGAAATCAAAAAGAAACTCGCCGTGCAGGGAAATGATGACGCGGAAGTTACAGTGACAACCGATTCCGACGGGCAACATCGCATCGAGGTTAAGGTCGAAAAAGAAAAAGAAGAATAAATTGGGTTTCCGAACAGAATGACCTATATCTACAGGGGAGCCTCTGATGGCTCCCTTTTTTTGTAGATGATAAAATATCGTCATCGCGAGGAATACCGTCGAAGACGGGACGACGTGGCGATCTTTACGCATTACTTACGACCCGACCGAACGAAAAAACTTGATATCCCGTTTTGTTATCTCTTAATATAAATCCTATGAACGATCCCGCAAAAATCGCCCGGTTAATAGACCATACCTGCCTGAAACCCGACGCTACCCGATCTATGATCGAAACCCTGTGTGAGGAAGCGTTAGAGTACAGTTTTTATTCGGTCTGCGTGAACACTGGGCATATAGAATCTTGCCGGGATATATTGAAAGGCTCTGATGTCAAGATATGCTCGGTGGCCGGGTTTCCTCTGGGGTCGTCGCTAACATCTATCAAAGCGATGGAGGCGAAAGAGGCCGAGTCGCGCGGGGCGAACGAGATCGATATGGTTATTAATATAGGCGCGCTAAAGGACGGCGACCTCGCTTTGGTAGAGGACGATATCGCGGCTGTGGTCTACGCTACCTCATCGCAGGTGTTAACCAAGGTGATAATCGAGACATGCTACCTGACCGACGAACAGAAAATCACCGCCTGCCGTCTGGCTGTCGAGGCTGGAGCGGATTTCGTGAAAACATCGACCGGTTTCGGCCCGTCGGGAGCGACTGCCGTTGATGTCGCCCTTATGCGGCGAATCGTGGGAGACGATATCGGCGTCAAAGCCGCCGGGGGTATCCGGGATTATGAAACGGCTATTCAGATGATCGAGGCGGGGGCGACAAGGATAGGGACTTCTGCGGGGGTGGGGATTGCGAGGGTGATTTAAGTTAAGAATCGTTATAGGTATTTTCTGCTTAAGCGTGTACCGTTTTACAGCCGCCTTCGGGCAGTTTTTTTATTCAAGTAATTTATCAAAAATCTGGTCCCTTTTTCTTTCAGAATATTGATTATAGAGTTGATGTAACTTTGAAACCGCTATTTGGATTTCAATTAATCTCTCTCCGGCATTAGATTCACTAATATCATCGATATCCTTATTTACTATCCTGCGAATATATTCAATTTCCTCTTTCGATTCTTGATCTAGGATACCTTCCCGTTTAAAATCGGCCTCAATCATATCTGGTCCTTCTTTTAGCATCGTTATAAATGTCATTAAGAATGCCTTTGTTTTTTCGACGTTTATAATTGAAGCGCCGATATTTACAGGGTTAACGACTTCAGCAATTGCCGTTCCAATAGAAGCAAAGAAATTAGACATTTGTTCGGAAAGTGTGAATATTCGTTTCTCGTAAGTATTATACTTATGTTCTGCTACTTTGAATCGCTGTTCGAATTTCATTCTCTTTAAACTCGACCTATGTTGCAATATTGCCACAAGAATACCGGTACCTGCGCTAATTAACGCAACTCCGAGCAATTCAACAGCCCTTATTAATTGAGGAATCCATTCACCCATTAACCGTCACCTTTCGTCGGTCTCCCTTTGCTTCCTAGGATAAGATATTATGGCAAAGGTAGTATTAAGAATCAAATATAATCCAAACAAAACACTCTGCTTTTGCTGATAGCCACTTAATTTATCGATCTTGAATATCAAGTATGCAAAACCAACCAACATTATTGAAGAAAAGACAATTATCAGGATTGCCATGACTTTTTTAACGTTTTTCATTGCACAATCCTTTATTTAGTTTTGCCTTTTTATTCGATTTGCTAAATAGTATGTTATAATTAGGGAAATAAAAGGAAATGTAAAGAACGATAAAATATAATACCAGAGCCTATCCTTGCCAAGCTTTCCTGCGAGATGAGCATTATAAGCCGGAAGCGTAAATAATGCTATGCCAAAGAGAACGTAGCCAATGTCAGCGATCTTATCAGTAATCATTATCTCAACCTTCAGTAATAAATCTTACAATAAATTCTCTATTGTACTAAACACCATGAACCTCTTCCGCTTCGCCAAACGTCCCCGGGGGGAGGGCCGTCTTATGTAAAATATGAAAATATCTAGTTGGGTGTCAATGTATTAATTATCTAAAACCGTGTCTTCTTGCCGTTCTTTTTATCATCGATTCGGAACCGTTTCTCGTTTTCCTTTACTGTCCCCGAGGCTTTATGATCCAGACGGCATTCGGTTTTGGGCAGGGTCTCGTCGGTGAAAATATCGGTTACCGTGCGCGCGCATTCGGGCCTGGCCAGCTCGCCGGAATCGAGGCAGATAGTCGTGGTGTAAATCCCCGGAGGCACCGGGAATTCTCTCGATGGCATCGAATCGGTTACCGCTTTCATGAACTTGGTCCATACCGGCAAGGCAGTCGACGCTCCGACCTCGCCCCGGGTCGTGCCGATCTTGATCTTATCATCGAAACCGATCCATGCTCCGCAGGTAATCTGGGGGATGAAACCGATAAACCAGTTGTCGGTATAATCGTTTGTGGTGCCGGTTTTCCCGCCGGCAGGACGTTTAAATCCTCTTAATCTCGCCCCGACACCGGTACCGTGGTTAACGACAGTCTCCAAAAGGTTGGTCATTATATAAGCGGTTTGCTCGGAGAGAACCTCCTCCTGATCGGCTTTTGTTTTTTCGTATTTCACATAACCGTTGCGATCGACTATTTTCGAAATATAAAATGGTTTTTTAAGTATCCCGCCGTTGGGGAATACCGAGAAAGCAGGGACCATCTCCCACATGTAAACGTCGGCCGAACCGACCGCCAACGCCGGAACCGGGCTTAAACGCGTGGTGATACCCATCCTGCGGGCGTATTCTACAACGTGACGGGGAGTGACAAGGGGATCCATCATCACTTTAATGGAAATCAGGTTTCTCGATGCCCGCAATCCGTTGCGAAGCGTCATCTCGCCTTTGAAAGTAAAATCGAAATTCGAAGGTCTCCATTCCTCGCCGCCGGACATCAACACCAGGGGCGAATCAAGGAATAGATCGGTCGGTTTGAAACCGTTGTCTATCGCCGTTGTGTATACAAACGGCTTGAACGAGGACCCCGCCTGCCTGAAAGCCTGTATCACTCGAATCCATTTGCTTTCGGCGAAATCACGTCCACCGATAAAAGCAAGCACCCCGCCGGTTTCGTTATCCATGGCCATAAGCATGCCCTGTATTTGCTTGTGGACGCGAATGCTGTCGGGGCCGCCTAAGGTATCGAGCACGGCCATTGTATACGTCTCATCGTCGAGAGGATAATACTCCTCGATATCGGCCTGACGGTTATCGATCTCTGCATATAACGCTTCCTCGGCGATTCTTTGCATCCCGAGATCGATTGTCGTGTATATCGAAAGACCCTGAGCGTACAGCGCGTCCTCGCCGTATTCTTTTAAAATACGCTGACGCACCAGTTCTGTGAAATAGGGGGCCTCACCCACACTCTCCAAATGAGGCTCGATTTCGAACGGAGACTGAATCAGGCTGTCGGCCATCGCTCTGGAAAGGCGGCCGAAGTGGTATAGCGAGCTAAAGACAATATTACGTCGTTTTAAAGCCCGGTCGGGATGCTCGATCGGCGAATATCTGTTGGGAGCCTTAAGCAGGCCGATCAGTATGGCGGATTCCTGCAAGGAAAGTTCCTCAGCGTTTTTGGAGAAGAATACCTGCGCCGCCGCCTGAATACCATAGGCGCCCGGTCCGAAATAACAGTTATTGAGGTACATCTGTAGTATTTCGTTTTTAGAATAGGTGCGCTCGATCTTAACCGCCGTTAACGCTTCCTTGATTTTTCTGATAATGGTCTTTTCAGGCGTGAGAAACAACGATCTCGCCAATTGCTGAGTTATCGTGGACGCTCCCTCGGCGGTGAGATCGAATTTCATTATATTATTTACGGCCGCCCCCACGATTCGTCGGGTATCGACACCCCAATGATCGATAAATTTCCTGTCTTCGGTGGCCAGCAGGCAATCGACCAGGTAGGGCGGGATTTGATTATAGGGGATTAGTATCCGTCTTTCGGTATAGAACTCTTTTAAAACCTCACCGTTTCTATCGTAAACCCTGGTGATCAGTCTGGGTTGAATATTGTGAAGCTGGGCGGGTGACGGCAAATCGCTCTGGAGAGCCATAACCGTCCCGATCCCCACCAAAATCGTAAACAATATCAGAGTCAAACCGAAATACACGTATCCGATGGGACCCTTGATCTTAAATTTATCTCGATTCGACATAATCCACTTTTTAATCTTAGTATCGCCGTCTGTCAAGTTAATTCGCCACTATTCCCTTGCAATAAACCAAAGTCTGAGTTACTTTTATGCCCCGAAAAGGAAAGGGTTCCAGATGATTACCGTAAAGCCTGAAAAACAGCTCGAACTTATTAAACGCGGGGCAGTTGAGATAATTCGCGAAGAGGAGCTTAAAGAAAAACTCGAAAATTCCTATAAAGATCAAAAACCGCTTATAATAAAACAGGGATTCGATCCTACCGCTCCGGATATCCATATCGGGCATATGGTTTCGATCAACAAACTCAAAACATTCCAGGATCTCGGGCATACAGTGGTATTCCTGATAGGCGATTTTACAGGCATGATAGGTGATCCGTCGGGCAGATCGAGCATTCGCAAGGCGTTAACGCGCGAAGAGGTAAACGAAAATGCCGCGACCTACAAAAAGCAGATTTTCAAAGTCCTCGATAAAGAAAAAACAGTAATCGATTTTAATTCCCGATGGTGTTCGCCGATGAATTTCAATGACGTTCTTGAGCTAACGTCGCATTATACCGTGGCCCGAATACTCGAACGTGATGATTTTTCCAAACGGTATTCCGAGGGCAGGCCGATTAGTATGCTCGAATTCATGTATCCCCTCGTTCAGGGCTACGATTCTGTGGCCTTAAAAGCCGACGTGGAATTAGGCGGAACCGATCAAAAATTCAATCTTCTTGTAGGACGGGATCTTCAGAGGGAATACGGTCAACGTCCGCAGGTCGTTATTACCATGCCTTTGCTGGTCGGAACCGACGGGGTAGAGAAGATGTCGAAATCGATGGGGAATTATATCGGTATCGACGATCCGCCGGATCAAATTTACGGTCGAACGATGTCCATCCCCGATACGTTGATTTATGATTATTACCAGTTGGCCACCGATATCAGTAACGACGAGTTAGGGGAGATCAAGAATCAGCTCGATTCCGGTGACATTAATCCTATGGAATTGAAAAAGAAGCTGGCCTGGAAACTTACCGAGATCTACCGCGGTTCGGAAGACGCCTATCAAGCACGGGCGAATTTCGAAAAACAGTTTTCGAAACGAGAGGTTCCCGACGATATACCAGATCTTTTGGTGGAATTCGACGATGGCGGTAAAGCGTGGCTTCCGAAAGTAATAAAAGATTCGGGCGTTGTAGATTCCAACAGCGCGGCTATCAGGATGATAAAACAAGGTGGTGTAAAAATTAACGGAGACGCGATAACCGATAAGGATCACAATATCTCGGATTCCGATGATATAGTTATCAAAATCGGCAAGAAAAACTACTTCAAAATCGCGAAGAAAAAATAATTATGGAAAAGACTTTCGACATAAACGATCTGAAATCCCGGGTGGAAAAACTTCGGGGGTACCTTTGAGGTTGAAAAACTTCGTTCCGAGATAGAAAAACTCGAGAAGGAAAGCCAGGCCGACGATTTCTGGAACGATAATAACAAAGCCAGGGCGACTTCTAAAAAATTAAATCAGCTTAAAAAAACCATATCCGATTGGGAATCGTTGAAAAAAGAGATAGACGACACCGGGGAAATTTTGACCCTGGAGGATGATTCCTTGATCGATGAGATAAACGCGCAAGCCGAATCTATCATGACCAGACTCGAAGAGTTCGAGCTGAAAAGCTTCCTCTCGAACGAGGAAGATCCCATGGACGCGATATTATCGATTCATCCGGGGGCCGGCGGTACCGAGTCTCAGGATTGGGCCTCGATGCTTATGCGAATGTATCTGCGCTGGGCGGAGACTCATGGTTTCCAGACGGAAATGATGGATCTTCAATCGGGGGATGAGGCCGGGATAAAATCGGCCACTATCGAGATAAAAGGCGAATTCGCCTATGGTTTCTTGAGGTCGGAATCGGGAGTACACAGGCTGGTCAGGATATCGCCTTTCGACGCTAACAGCAGACGTCATACCTCCTTCGCATCCGTTTTCATTTTTCCGGAGGCAAACGAGGAGATCAATGTCGAGATCAACCCCGACGATCTTAAAATCGATACCTACAGGGCGTCAGGGGCCGGCGGCCAGCATGTCAATAAGACGTCATCGGCGGTGAGGATCACCCATAAACCGACAGGTATTGTGGTTCAGTGCCAGAGCGAACGATCCCAGCACAAAAATCGCGAGTCGGCGCTAAAGGTGCTCAAGGCCAGGATGTATCAAAAGGCCCTTGAGGAGGAACGGGCAAAAAAGGAGGAGATGTCCGCCGCCAAGAAAAAAATAGAATGGGGCTCGCAGATCAGATCCTATGTTTTCCATCCCTACAATATGGTCAAGGATCACAGAACCAGCCATGAAACTTCGAATACTACAGCCGTAATGGACGGGGCAATAGATCCGTTTATTCATTCGTTTTTATCACATAAAGGCGAATAATCCGGCTTAAGTAGCTCGTTTGCCTGTAAAGTTATAGTATCTGCCATAGGTTTTTGCTGAAATCCATAAAAAAAAGTGAAATCGCAACTTGCGTTGTTTTTGATCCGTATTGTAAGATAAGGATGAAAGTTAGAAAAAAGATTTTCAAACGATAAAGCGAAAGGAGCGTCGGCATGGAGTTCCAGGATAAATGCCCGAATTGCGGTCATCCCCGTCAGGAAGGAGCCGCGTTCTGCGGAAACTGCGGCAAACCGTTTCACGAACAGAGGCCGGACGATTCGCAACCCCCTCCACCGCCGCCAACGGAGACGCCCGCTCAGACAGAGGAACAGGCAGAACCTAAATATGTAGCATGGGAGGACAAGGAGAATTTAGGTTTTTTCCAGGGATTGTTGAATACATGGAAGGATTCGGTATTCAGCCCCGATTCGTTTTTCTCCAAACTTCCTTACCGGGGCGGAATCGGAAGCCCCCTCCTTTACGCCTTGATCGTCTCCTGGATCGGTATCGCGATAGAGCAGGTCTGGAGTCTTCTTTTTTCAGGCATGATATATGATGTTATCTCCGAGTATGCTCCCTATGAGGATTTTATGTTTGCGACGGGTTTGCAGACCGGCTTTTCCTTTATGTATGTTGTTTTCGTAGCTCCTATACTAGTAATCTTCAGCCTGTTTGTCACGTCGGGGATTTTACATCTTATAATGCTTATTTTTGGATGGGCTAAAAGGGATTTCGAGGCCACTTTCAGAGCTATCGCTTACGCTCACGGGCCGATCCTGTTCTACGCTATACCGATGTGCGGCGGGCTGATCGGGATAATCTGGACTATAGTCCTCTCCATAATCGGCTTAAAGCATATGCAAAAGACAACCGGGGGAAAAGCCGCTCTGGTATATTTTCTGCCGATAATCCTCTGTTGCTGTGTCGTGATTGCTCTTATCTTGATTTTTGGAGCGGCGCTATTCGGATTTATCGAGCAATTTAGCCAGGGAGGGTATTATCAAGATTGATTTCGTTTCTACGTATAGATCGAAATAATACTATCCCGACATTCAGGGGCAATTACTTTGCGAATCCGTTTTGATAAATACAATCCCGGCTCATCCGTTCATATGATCTGGGGGGCGATAGCGTTGTTGGTTATCGTTACAGCCGGGTTATACAGAGACCTTATCGGCCTTATGCCGGCATGCGTTTTCCATGGGATCACGGGGATTCCCTGCCTGACCTGTGGCGCTACCCGCTCTGTTGTTTCGCTATCGACCTTTGATTTGACATCGTCATTTCTGCTAAATCCATTGCTGGTGATTTTTATCATAGGCATCATAATTTTTTCGAGCCTGCATCTTGCCGGATTCGTTTTTAAACGTAAACTCAACCTGGAATTGACACCGCAGGAGAAAAAGGGAATCAGGATCGCGGTTATCGCCTTGATCGCGTTAAATTGGATTTATCTTGTAATTGCGGGCGTTTAGAGTATTATATTTACTGTATGAATACGTTATTAACTTCGGTTTTCCGAGGGGAAACCGATTTTTTACTTTGAAGGATTTTAATTGAAATGAAAAAGGTCTTTTTAGCGGGAATAATCCAGGGCTCCGCCACGGATAAGTCGATTCATTCTCAAAATTATAGAGAGCGGATTAAAGCGATTTTCAATGAACATTCGCCGGATACCGAAATTTACGATCCCTACGACGGTCACGAGGATTCTGTACACTATGATATCGAAAAGGGGAAATCTGTTTTTAAAGATTCTCTGGCCAAGATTGAAGAAAGCGATTTAATGATCGTTTATCTGCCGAGCGCGTCGTTAGGAACGGCGATAGAGATGTGGGAATGCTACAGACCACTATCTCAGGCGAATTACTTGGTATGTGATCCTAACAAATTAGTTCGACGTAGTTTTAAAATACACTAAAAGGTATTGATAAATTAAAGTGATCGGTAGGCGAAACGCTTGGGTTAAATTTCTTAACTAATAAATCAAGACCCCCTTCTTGAGGAGTATAAATACCAAAGGAATTCGAACGAAATTCATCCCAGAGCCGATTCGTACCACAACTGCCACCTCCAATGATATAGAGTGGCTCAGTCAAACCTGCCCATTCTGTGTTCCTAATGTATGCTCGCGAGGTACTACCTAAAAATGGAATATGTTGGTGGCCATGAAGAACGAAGTGAACATTGGATTCTTGCAGGTTCTGAACCAATTCCCCAGCATCCAATACTAGGCTTACCGGCCTGTTCTTTTCAGGTTTGCAAACTAAGTTTGCCGGAAGGATATGGTGATGCAATATCGCAAAATTAAGTTTCTTTTCCATGGCCAAGGTGGCCCTATCTTTTCCATCATTGACATCATGCAACCGTTCGAGTAGCGGTTGATATTGGGCAGAACCAACATAACCATATTCTTTTGTTTCCGCTTTACGGGGTTTTACCGAATTTAGACCAATAAAAGAAAGATGCCACCCGCCAGGAGTAGAAAAAACCTTAATAAAATCAATCTCGGAGATGTCCTTGCCATAGAAGCCTTGCAAGAAGAATCTAAATGGTTCCTCATGCTCATAGTTGTGAGTAGGATGATCTATGTCTTGTAGCTTAATATCGTGATTACCTGGTACAATAATAATATGCTCTCTTTCAATCCCTAAAGCTTTTGCTAAGTTTTGTAAGAATACGCTCGCTTGAGCGAATAAGCCGCTTTCCCCAGCGGTGGTTATATCCCCTGAAACAACCACGACTCCAATACGGCAATTTTCAATTGACGAAATATAAGTCGAAATAATATCTTCAAGTGGTACTTCATCTATAGGATCTTTTCGACGAGACGTTACAAATCCGTACTCTTTGCCAAGATGAATATCGGATATGTGGAGGATCGAATCTCCATTTACGCTTATGTTATCGGAATTCTTATCATCAGGTATCATAATTAAATTCGGCTTTCCGTTAGTAATTTCAACAGAAAAAAGAGTTGGCTCTCCCTCAGGAATTCCTCCAAAACGGGCCTCGAATTCGCTTAATTCTATTTTTATTATTTCAGAAAACTCGAACCATGCTGGATGCGAAGAGCCTTTGTAATATTCTGGTGTTTTCTCCATATTTGGGGAAAGTATAGCTTCACCGGTATCTTTCAAAGCTATAGATTGACATATTGCATAATAACACTCCGGTTGTCCTGTTTCCCCAGATCTATTGATTAAACCTATAGTTATGGGTAGCTCTTCTTTAATTCTTGATAATATAGGATCGAACGGTTCGTGCTTTTTTTTCCACCAACCCCACCAAACAGACTTATGATTATTGATAACTTTTATATGTTCTGGAATCGTATCTTTTTCAAAATCCGAGAATCTTAGAATGATAGTATTTGACATTGAGCATTCTCCTTACCTAAAAATCTAATACTTTTAATAGTGGTATTATCCACCTTTTCTCTTTTTCTAGGTCTAGATGTTTAATAATAGTATTTGAATCAAAATTAGAGTTATAAGGGTATTTTTCAAGCTTACCTAGAATTGAAGCAACTATATTATGGTGGCTTACGGTAGCCACTTTATTACGGGATGTCCAAATGTTAATATGAGGCCTCCGCTTATCTCTATGACTGACAGACGGGAAAATATAATTATGACAATTATCGATAGGCGTAAATATGTGCTCTTTCTTTTGATCAGCAAATTTACGATGTTTTATAACCTGACCACGGATAGTATACGAATCCCATTGATCCTGTGGCGATAAAAATCTGTGCGATATTTGAATAGGAGTATTATTTACGTGAATTAAAACTAAATCCCCTTTCCTCCAATTAAAATTAATAAATGTGTCACTCGCTATTAAAGCTTGTCTTTCAAATAACGGAGTTTCATAGTGCAATGCATTCCTAGCAATTTCAATATTACCTATTCTTGAAGATACTTCTAATATCATTTCCCTGTCGTCTTTTGCGCTAGGCCTAGTAAGTTCTTGGAATAACGAGAATGCAATAATGCCTTTGTTACGAATGAGTTGTGCCGCACGCAATAACCAGGAAATTATTGTTTCTTTATACCAAGGTGCATCGAAGAAAATAACAGAAAAAGGCTTATTGATTTCAGAGTAAGATAGGACGTCCTTGTAAATACAATTTACGTTCTTTAATTTTCCAGTAAACCTATGTATGTTTAACCGGTTTCTGTCAACTAGAAAGGTATTCTTGGTTAATTTTGCATTTGCAGTAGCGACAGTTGGAGCTCCTAAACAGAGAAGGGAATGATTTCTAAAACATAGCAATTTGGCGAGATGCTCAGCACTTTCTTCGGTAAAGTACCATTCAAAATCTAGGGGATGTAATTCAGGAGTGAAAGTCCGAAATGTAGCAAATTCATTTTGATGACAAGTATTCTGTATACCTATTCCGAGCTTAATACACCTATTCAAAACTAAAGTTGGAAAAGCGCCTTTAGTTTCTGATAGAAGGCTTTCAATCGAAATGTTACCCGTAGATGACAAATCGTTGATTCGCCTGTCTATCTGATGAATATACCGACTGGTGGATTCTATATCAACTTGAGTAGATTGATCATAATCCATCGATTTATTCCCTTTTCGATTGAGTATCGAGTAACTGTTGTTAGTATACTACATTATTCCGTTGGGCATAGTCAATAAAATATTGTACTTTTGACGCTAGTATTGTATGTTTATATGGAAGCGAAAATCATTTTTTGAGGTGGGGTCCTATATGGAAATTTGGACTATAAATAAACCTTCTACGTAAAAGAGAATAAAAAAATGCCTACTTACGAATACAAATGTTTCGATTGCGAGAAAAAATTCGAGGAATTCCAATCGATTAACGATCCCAGCCTCACCAATTGTGTCTATTGCGGCGGAAAAGTACAAAGGTTGATCTCGGGTGGTTCGGGCCTGCTTTTTAAAGGCTCCGGGTTTTATATAACCGATTATCGTTCGGATTCTTACAAAAAAGATGCCAGCCGGGATAAACCGTCGCCGGCCAAAGTAGATACGAAATCGTCGAAAGATAACAAAACGTCCTCGGCCAAGAAAAAACCGTCCGGCGATAGCTAATCGGTTTCGGCGGTCGCTAATTGGCCGCAGGCCCCTTTGATATCCAATCCCCGGCTTTCACGGATCATTACAGCGTATGTCCTCGGGTATAAGAATTCCCTGAATTTCTGAACGTCGTTTTCCAACGGTCTCCTAAACGGCAAACCGTCGTTTGGATTATATCTTATCAGATTGATTTTGCAGGGTATCCCGTGAATCAGTTTAACCAGCTTTTTAGCGTCGGCTATGGAGTCATTCACACCGCCTAATAGCAGATACTCGAAACTGACCCGTCGTCCTGAAAGCTCGGTGTATCTTTTGGCTTCTTTCATAATCTCCACGAGGTCGTTTTTCTCTGCCGAGGGCATTATCTTCATACGAACCCCCTGATCCGCGGAATGCAGGGATATCGCCAGACCCAGCTTGCCTGCTTTCGTGACGAACCGTTTAAGAGCGTGAACCACCCCGGCGGTCGATACGGTTATCCTCCTTTTCGAAAGCGACGGCCCGTAATTGTCGGAGATGATATCGCATGCTTTTAAA
Organism: Candidatus Zixiibacteriota bacterium; assembly: GCA_036481315.1. Classification (GTDB taxonomy): domain Bacteria; phylum Zixibacteria; class MSB-5A5; order UBA10806; family UBA10806; genus JAZGHS01. The sequence continues at coordinate 13,900 of JAZGHS010000240.1, forward strand.
ACGCTTTTGAGGTTTAGAGTTGGTTCTCCCATCCCCATAAAGACGATGTTGGAGATTCTCCCCGAGGAGGATTCCTGTGCCTGAAGAAACTGATCTACAATCTCGCCGGAGGATAAATTGCGCATAAATCCCATGGCCCCTGTTGCGCAAAAACGGCATCCCAGGGCGCATCCGGCCTGGCTGGAGACGCAAAGGGTCAGACGACGTTTCTCCGGGATGAGCACAGATTCAATCAGGTAGCCGTCGTCAAGACGAAAAAGGAATTTGATAGTCCCGTCCGACGATTCCTTTCGGGTTTTCAAGTAAGCAGATTTAATTTCAGCTATACCATCCAAAAATGAGCGATGTTTCTTGGAGATATCGGTCATCGAGGAAAAATCGGAGGCATTTTCCTGGAAAATCCATTTGAAGATCTGGTTTGCCCTAAACGGCTCCAGACCGTTTTCCCCGACAAATTTCACCAGTTCCTTGCGGTTCATCTCCTTGAGGTCGGCCTTTTCCATAAACCGCAAGTTAACTATTCGGGCGTTTTTTTCAACCATTTTAATCTTGATTATAATTATGCATTCCATTACCCTCGTAGTTATGAAATTCGGATATATCCAGTTTAAGCCTGAATTCGGCGAGGTGGAAGCAAATTTCGAGAGAGCGTCGAGAATGATTTCCGAAATCGACGCCGAGCTTGTTGTCTTGCCGGAGCTTTGTTTTTCGGGCTACACGTTTATCTCCAAAGACGAGGTCGGGGCTATTGCAGAATCGGCGGAGGACGGTTTCACATTGAAACGAATCCGAAAACTGGCCGCCGAATGTAAAAAGGGGATAATTTACGGTTTTCCGGAGATTTCGGGCGGGGAATATTACAATTCATCGGCATTTGTTCGTCCCGACGGTAAGGTCAGCGTGTATCGAAAACTGCATCTATATTATTATGAGAAAGAGTTGTTTGCCCCGGGCGATAAACAGTTGGAAATCATAGACTTTCATGGGTGTAAGGTGGGCATGATGATCTGTTTCGATTGGTTTTTCCCGGAAGTTGCCAGAAGTTTGGCGCTTATGGGCGCCCATTTGATTTGTCACCCGTCGAATCTTGTCATGTCATTTTGCCCTGAATCCATGAAAACCAGGTGCCTGGAGAACCATATTTTCGCTATCACCGCCAATAGAATAGGGGTCGAAAAAAGGGGCGAATTCGATCATTCGTTCACCGGAACGAGTCAGATTGTCTCGAATAAAGGTGAAATTATCAAGAGGGCATCAATTGATAAAGAAGAGCTTGGCGTTGCCGATATAAATTTTATAGATAGCGAAAACAAAGAGATTAATTCCAGAAACGATCTCTGGAAGGATAGACGACCCGAATTTTATCGGATGGGAACTCATGACTAAGGAAAAACACAATATTCTGGTGATCGACGACGAGCCTGAGATAACCGATATTATCAACGCTTTTTTAACTAACGCCGGATATAATGTTAAAATCGAAAATTCGTCTGCCGGTGTACTGGATCTGGCTAAAGAATTTAAGCCCGATCTTATTTTGCTTGATATCATGATGCCTTTCATGGACGGTTACGAGGTATGCGCGGCGTTAAAGAGCGATCCCACTCTAGCTGGAATTCCGGTGCTTTTTCTGACCGGCAAGGACGCTAATGACGACGACGGAAAAAGCTTCAAATCGGGTGGCGATCTTTTCATAAAAAAACCGTTTTCATGCGAACGGCTGTTACAGATGGTGAAAATGGTTTTAATCTCTGTAGCCAGGTAATCATTATCAAATAAAACTATCAAACCGCGGGTTATCCCGCGGTTTTTGTTTGCCTGATTATATATATTCCGATATAATAAGTCCCATGAGACGATTTATTCTGCCGGTTCTTCTCTTGATCATAATGACCTCCCAGGTATCGGCTAATTTACCCCGTCCCCTGGGATGGGTATCCGATTACGCCGGGATAATCGATAATAACAGCGCCAATAGCTTAAATAAGGCGATCATGTCGATAAACGCCAGCACCGGGGTTGAAATCGCCGTGGTTACCCGGAATTCCCTTGGAGAATTCGGCTCTGTAGAAGAAATGGGGCTGGCCTATCTCGAGGGATGGGGGGTAGGACGTAAGGAGAAGGACGACGGATTAATTATTCTTGTCGTATTTGATAAAACGACTGATTATAAGCGTTATAGATTCGAGGCCGGGTACGGTCTCGAGGGGGATCTGCCCGACGGTTTGTTGGGTCAGATCGCGCGCGAGGAACTTGTTCCCCGCTTTCAGCAGGGCGATTTTGGCGGGGGGGTACTGGCCTCCGTTATCAGGATCGGAAATATTCTTGGAGCCGATCTGAATATCGCGACTCCAACGAGTGTGAAACGTAAAGGCAGGAGTATCATCCCGTTTGTATTTTTCCTGATCCTGCTTCTCTCGGCATCTCGCCGGAGAAGAGGTTCCGGCGGATTGTTCTGGCTGTTGTTGCTGGGCGGGCTTGGCGGCTCTGGTCGCGGAGGTGGTTTCGGAGGTGGAAGTTTTGGCGGCGGAGGTTTCGGAGGTTTTGGCGGCGGTGGCGGTGGAGGCGGTGGAGCTTCCGGAGGATGGTAGGGTTATCCGGTTTTACAAGTGAGATTGCATCCGCGGCGGACTATCGTTACCACAAGTTAATAATTTCGGGCGATTGAATTTTATCGCTGAAATAGGAGGAATAATCATGGATATATTCAAAAAACTCGCGTTGGCGTCGTTAGGTGCCATAGATATTACCAAAGAGAAGATCGAAGAGATGTTCGACGAGATGGTCAAGCGGGGGGAGATGACCGAGGACGAGAAAGCGACGGCGGTCAGGAATTTCGTGGAGAAATCGTCTGATAGCGCTGACAAAATCAAGGAGAAGGTGGAGGATATCTTCTCCAGATGCGCCGAAAAATGCACCTCGAAAGTTACGGATCAATTATCAGCTATGGGCAAGCGAACCGAGGAACTTGCCGGCCGGATAGAGGAGCTCGAAAAGAAACTGAGCAAGAAATAACAGAGACTTTCAATTAAGGCAATTCGGAATTAACAGTTGAACTGTTATTCGGGAGTCGAATTTCATGGGGATTCCAAGACCCGATCTAACCATAAAAAATATCAAACGTTATAGAACGATCGCCCGGGTTTTCATAAAGTACGGTTTCGGCGAGATTGTCGACCGTATGAATCTCACTCGAGCGCTGAAATTCGGGCGTAAGATATTCAGACGAAAGCCTAAAGAGGAAATTTCGGCCGCGGCTCGGGTAAGGTTCGCCTTGGAGGAACTTGGCCCCACCTTTGTCAAGCTCGGGCAAGTACTTTCCATGAGGCCGTTTTTGATCCCGTTTGATCTCGTTGTGGAATTGACCAAGCTTCACGACCAGGTCGCTCCCATGAGCTGGGATATTGCTCTCGACGCGATCGAGAAAAACCTCGGATGTCCCATCGACCGAGCTTTTCTATCTATCGACCCCGAACCGATAGCCTCGGCGTCTCTTTCGCAGGTTCATACCGCACGATTGTTGGATAACACCGAGGTCGTTATCAAGATACAACGCCCGGGCATAAAGAGTGTAATCGATTCGGATATGATTATCCTCAAGGATATAGCATTGCTCCTGGAAAAACATATTCCCGAAAGCAGGCAATACGAACCGGTCGGACTGATCGACGAGCTTGCTCGTTCCACCATCAAGGAGATTAATTTTCTCTACGAAGCCCGTAATATTGAGATATCTGCCCGGAATTTCGAAGACGATCCCGATATTTTCGTACCGGATGTTTTCTGGGATTTTACCACCAAACAGATGATTGTCATGGATCGGATCGACGGTATCAAGATTACTGATTTTGAAAAAATGCTCGAACTGAGTATAGATAGAAAGGATATCTGCGAGAAAGGCGGCAAAATCGTTTTCACCATGATTTTCGAGCACGGATTCTTCCATGCCGATCCTCATCCCGGAAATTTACTCGTAACCAAAGATGGCCGACTGGCGCCGGTGGATTATGGCATGATGGGTGTGCTTTCCTCCACTCATTTAAATGAACTCGGCGATATTCTGACCTCGGTGGTCGCTGACGATGCCGCGTCTGTAGTACACGCCTTTTCTCGTGCCGACGTTCTCTCCGACGATACAAATCATCAGGCGCTGGAAGCCGATGTAAGCGAATTGTTGATCAGATATCACAGGGTGCCCCTGGCCCGGATCGATATGGCCACACTTTTCGATGAGTTTTTCGAGATTATTCATAGGCATGGAGTGAGAATGAAATCGGAATTTATGGTTTTCGGTAAGGCGCTGGTAACCTACGAGGAGGTTGCCCGTCAGCTCGACCCGGAATATGATTTGATCAAAAGCGCCGCGCCGTTCGTAAAAAAACTTGCCATAAGAAGAATGGGGTTATCGCAGATTCTCAAAGACGCAAGGATCGGTTTGGCTGAGTTCAGGGAGTTTATTGTAAAATTCCCGTCGGATTTAAGATCCTTTACATCAAAATTAAATAAGGGCAACGCCTCGGTAAATCTTGAATTAAAGGGCCTGGAGAAACTGATTATGGAACTGGATAGATCAACCAATCGACTGGCCTTCGCACTGGTTATTGCCGCGATAATAGTAGGGTCGTCGCTGGTATTATCTCTTGATATCGGGGTGAAAATTTACGGGCTTCCATTGCTGGGCTTATCGGGTTATCTTTTCGCGGGGATCTTAGGCGCCGGATTGGTGATTTCGATCCTGAGATCGGGCAAGCTCTAACCGCTTACGAAACAACCATTTACGGTTTACGCTTGCAGGGTCGAGGGGACCTTTATTGGCTTGACTGGTTTATTACTTTGGTTATATTGGGGCGAGAGGATGGAAAGTTATGTCGTTTAATGATCTTTCGGACAGAGAAAGACAGATACTGAGGATCTTGACGGATCATTATATAAATACGGCCGAGCCGGTAGCTTCCAGAGCCATCGCCAAGAACTACGATCTTAATCTATCCGCCGCGTCTATCAGAAATACTATCAAGGATCTTGAAGATCTCGGTTTGGTCAGGCAACCACATACATCGGCGGGACGAATACCGACGATCGAGGGTTACCGATTGTATGTCGATTATCTGCTTCATCCCGAAGAGCTCAGCGATCTGGAAAAAGAGCAGATCAAAAATCGAATTTCCAAGGAATATTCAGGAATAGATCAGTTATTAGAGCAAACATCCAGGGTTTTAGGAAGCGTATCGCATCAGCTGGGTGTGGCTATCTCTCCCAAGTTCGATTCGGGTATTATCACCAGGCTGGAGTTGATACCAGTTGCCGAGCGACGAGTTCTCGTGGTGGTCGCCATGCGTTCCGGGCTTGCCAGGACCATACTGCTCGAGGTCGAGACAGATCTCGGGGACTACTCGCTCCTGGAAACAGCGTCGGTCTTAAACGAGCGGCTTTGCGGTTTGACGGTCGGCGAAATCAGAAGAACTCTTAAAAAACGTCTTTCCGAAACCGCCAAGGGAGATCCCCGTCTGATCAGGATGTTTATCGATTCCAGCGAGGAGTTGCTTGAAAATTCTCCGCAATCGGAGGTTCATATCGGCGATACCCGGCATATATTGAACCAACCGGAGTTTAAGGACAGCTCGAAGATTCGGGATTTTATCGACCTTGTGGAGGAGCGTAAGACGATGATCGAGCTGGTTTCCCGCGCCGGTATAGTGGAGGGGATTTGCGTAACCATCGGAGTTGAAGGTGGTGGTAGCGGTGGTGATAAGGATCTTGCCGAGAGCAAAGATTTCTCATTAATGTCCTCTACCTACTCCGCCGGGAAATTTAAGGGGATATTAGGTATAATCGGCCCGACCCGTATGCCGTATTCCAAACTCGTCAGCGTCGTTGATTACACGGCCAAAAGGCTTTCCGAAATATTATCCGAATAGATGCTTGACATAACATTATTATTACTCATACAATGCCGAACTTTGATGGGCTGGAGGGTTAAAAATGTCAAAAAAAACGCATCGAGCGGCCGAGCTTGCCGCTTATAAAACCGGAGCGAAAAAACCGGTCGATGTCGGGGATGATAAGGATCGTTACCTGCGTTTAGCCGCGGAGTTTGATAATTACAAAAAGAGAATCGCGCGGCAGTTTTCCGAAATAGTGGAAAAAGCGAATGACGGGCTGTTTATGGAGTTTTTAGACGTTATCGATGATTTCGAGAGGGCTTTAGACTCGGCGGCCGACAAAGAAACGTCCTCATCCGACCAAAATCAAAATATTATCGCCGGTATGAAGTTGATTTACGAAAAGCTAATGACGGTCTTGAAAAATAAAGACGTTGAGCGTATGGATGTTCTGGATAAACCGTTTGATCCTGTTTTTCACGAGGCGGTCATGCAGACACAATCGGATAAAGCGGAAGGGACCGTAATCGATATTGTTTCTCCCGGTTATATTCAGAAGGGAAGAGTGATCAGGCACGCGAAAGTTGTGGTAGCATCATCAAATAATGAAGAGTAGTTTTTAATCATTTATTATCAGAAAGGTGATTTGCATGTCCAGAGTTATTGCTGTTATGAATCAGAAGGGCGGGGTGGGGAAAACTACGACCGCTGTCAATCTCGGAGCGGCGCTATCGGAAAAATCATATAAGGTTTTATTAATTGATCTGGATCCGTCTGGCAACATGACCCAATGGCTTTCAGGTGAGTATTCGAAAGAGCAAATCGGGCTGAGTGAGTTGCTGGAATCGAAAAACTCATTTGGCGAAGTTTATAACAAATCCGAAAAACTCAATCTCGACTTTGTTCCGGCCGGCGGTAATCTCGGGGAGATAGCGTCAGAATCCGGCCTGAGTTTATATACGCTTAAAAACAGGATGGAGCATTTTAGCGCGGATTACGATTTCATTCTTTTTGACTGCCCGCCATCGTCCGATATACTGATCGGCAACGCGTTATTCGCCGCGGACTCGATCTTGATTCCCATCCAAACCGAGGCCCTCCCTTTGCGGGCGGGAGCGCGATTTTTAAATTGGCTGGAAGATTTCACCGGTAAAAATGGTAATTCTATAAATATTCTTGGAATACTTCCCTGCATGTACGATTCGCGGACGAGATTATCCAGAATCATTCTCGAAACCATGAAAGCGAGCGAAAATATCGGGCCTTTGGTATTTAATACCATAATCAGAAAAAACGTCCGTCTTGCGGAGCTTTCGGGGCAGGATAAATCGATATTTAAATCCGCGTCAAAGAGTTACGGAGCAAGTGATTACATCGATCTCGCCGACGAGGTGATAGAAAGAACGGGTGCGAAACAACCGGTAGCCGAAATAAAACAACCCGAGAAAATAAAGTCGGTGAATTTCGCCGAACGCGACGCGACCGAAGAGGATAGCGGGGAACTCGTATATCAGGATTCCGGTTCAGCTGAATATGTCGCAACTGAGAAAGAGGAGAAAGACTGATGAATATTTCAATTGAATATTGTGTCGTTTGAAACTACGGCCCCAAGGCCGCCAGTTTGGCGGATGCTATAGAGGATAAAACAGGCGAGAAACCCACGCTGATTGAATCGGATGGAGGAGTTTTTGAGGTAGAGGTCGACGGCAAGAAAATATTTTCGAAAAAAGAGACCGGGCGATTTCCCGAGCACGACGAGATTCTCGGCGCCATAGCCAAGCTTTAATACGATCCCGATATTTCGCCGTACCGGACAGCCACGATTAGCAACGCTATAATGTGTTAAATCCCCGGCGATCGACGGGCTCCTTTCCGCCGGGGAGTTTAGGTGCGGTGTCAAGCGGAGAGGTTTACGGTTTCGGATTACATCCGATATAATCATTTACAATCTTGAAATTTATCTTCAAATTGCTTATGATTAATAAACCGGTTGGGAAAATCGAGGACCGCATGTTCGAGGGCCGGATGGAGGATTATTGATTACGATATTACGATACGCGGCTAGTGTCTTGATTTGGGGTGTAATCGCCGCTTTTCTGCTGTTGACCGGCAAAATAGTATACCTGACATTCTGGGCGATTTTAGGCGCCATACTGATTCTCCTCTGGGTTGGTCATTTGATTTATCATATCATGTTCCTATTTAATCCCGATTTCAAGCCGATAAAGATCGTTTTTTTTATGGTTGTGATTCTGGGTATTGGCCTCATTTACTTTAAGGTTTTTGTGGCTCCCGGGTGGAACAGATGGGGTTCGACCCCGGAGGAAATCGAAGCCGAATACAGGGTCGATAGCTACTGCGGCGACGCCGATTTGAGAACTGTCAGAACCCTGGAGGTTAATGTACCCAGGGAATATATCTTTCGCTGGGTAAGGCAGCTGCCCGAGGCGGCATCCTATGGCGAGGACCTTATCGATTTTAGGGGAAAGGAGCGGTTCAAAAGGTTATTGGATAATCTGCCCGAGCTTAAAGAGGGTGACGAATTTCTTATAGGAAAGATTGTCGAATATAAAGAGGGGGAGGGAATAACGTTCGATATCGGCGCCGATCCTAAATTCCCCAAAATGGGGATCAACTGTATGTTCGGCGGATATTATTTTAAAGACGCCGGCGATAATAAAACCCGTATAAACATGGTAATGCGTGCCGATTACGACGGATTTATCGGTTGGTTTTATTCGCAGGTGATAATCGAAATCGGCGATTTTCTGGTTACAACGAAACAGATTGGCAAGATAAAAGAAGCGGCGGAGAAGCAATTCGGCGATCAGAGGCAATTGTAATCGTCATTTTTTTAATAGTGATTTGGATGAGGATGTAAAATGGCAAAAGAGAAATCGATAGATATGAAAACCATATTCTTGACATCAATGTTCGCGATTATCCCGTTTACGATTATAAATCAGGCCTTTAGCGTATTAAACAAGAGCTTGAGCGGCAGAGACTATATTTCTATGAAAAATTACTTCGCGAAATCTCAGCCCGATTATTATCCCGTTTTAATCATGTTCATTCTGTTTTTTACCGTTATGGCTATTGTCACCGTTTATTCCATTATTCATACGAGGTTGCCGGGACACTGGGTATTAAGGGGAGCGCTGATCGGGATAGTTTTATTCCTGGTAGCCGATTTACCCTACGCGGCTTACACCGGCTTTACCACAGTCATACCGTTATCGTACGCACGGGGAATAGCCATTTGGGGCTTGGCCGGTAATATTGTCAACGGCTCGCTAATTGCCTATATTTATATGAAAATATCTGATTCGGAAACAAGGAATAAATAATGAACTGAATACCGGAGATTTTCGAATTAATTATCTATTGTCTCCGGTTAGATGATTTATTAAAGTTGTTAGAAAATAAAGGGAGGTCTCACAAAATATGGGTAAAGTAATAGGTATCGATCTGGGAACGACTAACTCCTGCGTGGCGGTCATCGAGGGTGGCGATCCGGTCGTAATTCCCAATCCGGAAGGCGGACGTACCACGCCGTCGGTGGTGGCTTTCGCCAAAGACGGGCAGAGGCTGGTCGGGCAGGTGGCCAAACGACAGGCGATAACCAATCCCGAAAACACCGTATTCTCCATCAAGAGGTTCATGGGCAGAAGGCATTCCGAGGTCTCGGAGGAGGAGAAGATCGTTCCTTATAAAGTGATCGGAGCGGCCAGCGACGATTGCCGGGTTGAAGCGGGAGGAAGCGAGTTTGCCCCACCGGAGATCTCGGCCATGATTCTGCAGTATCTCAAAAAGACCGCCGAGGATTATCTCGGGGGAGAGGTCAAGCAGGCAGTAGTGACTGTACCCGCCTATTTCAACGATTCTCAACGTCAGGCCACCAAGGACGCCGGCCGGATCGCCGGACTCGAGGTTTTACGTATCATCAACGAACCGACGGCGGCATCGCTGGCGTACGGAATGGATAAGAAAAAAGATCAGAAGATCGCCGTGTTCGATCTCGGAGGAGGCACATTCGACATCTCCGTCCTGGAGTTAGGCGACGGCGTATTCGAGGTTCGCTCCACTAACGGCGATACGCATCTCGGCGGAGATGATTTCGATCAGCGGATTATCGACTGGATGGCCGACGAGTTCAAAAAAGACCAGGGGATTGATCTTCGGCAGGATCGCATGGCGCTTCAGCGGCTGAAAGAAGCCGCCGAAAAAGCTAAATGCGAGCTGTCGTCGACGACCCAGGCTTCATTGAACCTTCCCTTCATCACCGCGGATCAGAGCGGACCAAAACATCTGGATCTATCGCTTTCACGGGCGAAGCTTGAACAGCTTGTCGATGATCTTGTCGGTCGGGTGGTCGGACCCTGTAAGAAGGCATTGGAGGATTCTAAGCTGTCCGCGTCGGAAATAGACGAGGTTATCCTTGTGGGCGGTATGACCCGCATGCCCAAAGTACAGGAGGTAGTCAAAGAACTGTTCGGGCGCGAACCGCATAAGGGGGTTAACCCCGACGAGGTAGTCGCCGTTGGCGCGGCGATTCAGGGCGGTGTGCTTGCGGGCGATGTTAAAGACGTGTTGTTGCTCGATGTCACCCCGCTTTCGCTCGGTATCGAGACTCTGGGCAGTGTATTCACCAAGCTGATCGAACGCAATACCACTATCCCCACTAAGAAATCGCAGGTGTTCTCAACCGCGGCTGATAATCAGACGGCGGTCTCGATCCATGTTCTGCAGGGTGAGAGGGAGATGGCTCTCCATAACAGATCGCTTGGCAAATTCGATCTCATCGGTATTCCTCCCGCGCCAAGGGGAATGCCCCAGGTCGAGGTAACCTTCGATATCGACGCTAACGGTATTTTCCATGTCGGCGCCAAGGACCTGGGCACAGGTAAGGAACAATCGATCAAGATCGAATCATCGTCCGGATTGAGCGAGGCCGAGATCGATAAGATGGTCAAGGACGCCGACGCTCATGCCGCCGAGGATAAGCAAAACAAGGATCTCGCCGAGGCCCGCAACAAGGCCGATTCCGCCGTTTACCAGGTGGAGAAGACGTTGAAAGATTACGGGGATAAACTCTCCGATGACGAGAAGAAGAAAGTCAACGAGGCAATCGAGAAGACTAAGGGCGTTCAGAGTTCGTCGGACTCCGAGGAAATCAATAAAGCTGTCGAGGAATTGATGCAGGCGTCGCATAAAATTGCCGAGGAGATGTACAAACAGCAGGCGTCAGAACAAGCCGGCGCGGAGGGCGCCCAGGCGGGGCAGTCGGAAGCTCCATCAGAGGAAAAAGCCGACGACGGCGCTGTCGACGCCGATTTCGAGGTTGTCGACGACGACGATAAAGATAAGGATAAAAAACAGTAAACTACATTCTTGAAATATAAAATACCCCGGAACCGGCAATATGTTTCGGGGTATTTTAATAAGACAGATTTTGTATGAAAATCGAATCTATCACCCTTATTGACGTGATATGCGATTTGAAGTATATTTAGAAAACTTTTTACGATAAATTAAGGTTAAGAGTGCGATGGCAAAACGAGATTACTACAATATCCTTGGTGTGGGACGGGACGCCTCGGAAGACCAGATAAAAAAAGCGTATAGAAAATTGGCGGTAAAATACCACCCCGATAAAAATCCCGGTGATAAGTCCGCAGAGGAGGCTTTCAAGGAAGCTACGGAAGCCTATGAGGTTCTTAAGGATGGCCAGAAACGTCAGATCTTCGACAACTACGGCCACGACGGTTTGAGGGGCGGGGCCGGAGGATTCAACGGCTTCGCCGGATTCGATATCAGCGACGCTCTTCGAGCTTTCATGCGCGATTTCGGCGGATTCGGCTTCGACGATATCTTCGAAACAGGCGGAACTCGACAACGTCAATCGGGATCGGCCAAGGGACGGGATCTACAGGTCGAGCTCGAACTCACCCTCGAAGAGATCGCCAGAGGCGTTGAGAAACAGCTTAAGATCAAGCGGATGGTCGCTTGCGATCGATGTTCCGGGAACGGAGCCGAACCGGGATCATCGACTAAATCATGCCCCACCTGCGGAGGTCAGGGGCAGGTCCGTAAGGTATCACGTTCGCTTTTCGGGCAGTTTGTCAATATTCAAGCCTGTCCGCATTGTTCGGGCGAGGGACGGATTGTCGAGAAAGCATGTGGAAGCTGCGCCGGACAGGGAGTAGTCAAGGGGCAGACTACGGTCAAGGTGAAAATCCCGGCCGGAGTATCACAGGGGAATTATATCGCCGTAAGAGGATCGGGTAATTATGGCCCTCGCGGCGGTCAGCCCGGCGACGCGCTGGTGGTTATCAGGGAAAAGGAACATAAACAGTTCACCCGGCGGGGTGACGATATCATCTGCGAGGTACCTTTATCGTTCTCCCAGGCGGCGCTGGGGGCCGAGATCGATGTGCCCACGCTTGAGGGTGATTCGTCGCTGAAGATTCCATCCGGTACCCAGTCCGGGAAGATCTTCATGTTGCGCAATAAGGGTATCAAGCATCTAAATGGCATGGGCAAAGGCGATGAGCTTATACGGGTAGTCGTCTGGACGCCGTCGAAACTATCTGCCGAGGAGAAGGCGCTGTTTAAAAAAATGGCCGAATCCCGCGGAGAAAAACCGCCGGCCGCGGATAGATCGTTTTTCGAAAAGCTCCGGGAGACCCTGGGGGTTTAGCCCCGGCGAGGCAATCATACGCTTTACAAATTACCTGTTTTGATCTAAATATAATCTCCGGTTGCGGTACGGAACAATTAGGTCTGGAAGGTGATCTTATCGAGATAACCACCACGAATTTCATAGTTGCGCCGTCGCAGGTTGACGATGATCGTCTCGTGCTCGGGGGCGACGAAGCCAAACATCTTAAAAAAGTGTTAAGGGCGAAAATCGGCGACACATTCTACGCTATCGACGGTACCGGTCTTAAATATCGGGTTGTAATCGATTCGCTATCCGGCGCGAACGTCAAAGGTATTATATCAAATATCACCCGCCTGGAGAACGAACCGTATCACGATATCTGCCTCGCTATGGGTGTATGCCGTCCTGCCAAGATGGATCATATCGTTGAAAAATGCACCGAAATCGGAGTATCATCGTTCGAATTCTATTATTCTGAAAAAAGCTATTCCAAGATAAAAAAGAACTTATCGTCGACAAGAAAAGTCTCGAGACTCCGTCGTATTATAACCGCCGCCGCCAAGCAATCCAAACGATCGATATTGCCGTCAGTGGCGGAGTTTAAAACCTATTCGGAAATTGTCGCTTTATCGGATAAATTCGATCTTTCCCTGGCCGCTGTTTGCCGTGATTCGGCTAAACCGATAGAGAAAGTGATTGATAAATCGGGCAATTCGAAAAAAATCCTGCTTTTGGTCGGTCCGGAGAGCGGGTTTTCCGACGATGAAATCGAGACAGCGTCGAATGCCGGGTTCAAGACGGTGAGCCTGGGGCCGAGACGGTTGCGGGCCGAAACCGCCGGTATCATTTTCCCGACAATCGTCTTAAACCACCTGGGGGATCTGTGAGCGGATGTATCTTCTGTAAGATAGCCGAGAAGACGCTTCCGGCCAAGGTAATATACGAAGACGACGACTGTCTTGCCTTCGAGGATCTCAACCCGCAGGCTCCGGTGCACTTTTTGGTCATCCCTAAAGCGCATATCGAGACCATTCTGGACGCTGATCCTGAAATTATGGGTAAACTGGTGAATGTCGCCGCGCGGACGGCTGAGAATAAGGGTGTCGCCGAGGACGGTTTTCGTACGGTAGTCAACTGCCGTCGTCATGCCGGGCAGACGGTTGATCATCTGCATGTCCATGTATTGGGCGGTCGATGGTTCACCTGGCCGCCGGGGTAGAGTATAACGAGGAATCGATAAATTAGATACGATTATCCTATTTCATATTGACATAACCGCTTGATATGCTTAATTTGATTGCTTGTTTTGAGATAAATTGACGGAGGCAGGATGAACGAATTTTCGATCGATAAACTCAAGAATATCGGACTATTGGGGCATGGGGGAACCGGGAAAACGTCCCTCAATGAAGCTATACTCTTTTGTGCCAAAGCGACCACCAGAATGGGAGTTATAGACGACGGCTCGACCGTTTCGGACTATACCGAGGACGAAGTTAACAGAAAAATATCCATAGGATTAGCTTTATCCCACCTGGAGTGGAAAGGCAGCAAGATAAATCTGATCGATATGCCCGGCTTTGCCGATTTCTGTACGGAGGTTTACGCGGGCTTAAGCGCAGCGGATTTCGCTCTTATAGTGGTTAACGGCGTTTCCGGCTCCGAGGTTGGGACTTCCACAGCCTGGCGGGCGGCCTCCGAGGGCAATCTCCCCCGCGGGTTTTTCATAAACCGAATGGACAAAGAACATGCCGATTCCGGCAAGGTTCTGGAGCAGATCCAGTCCGAGTTCGGCGATCGCGCGGTTCCGGTAACCATGGCTATCGGCGGTGGTCCGGATTATAAAGGCGTGATAGATATTCTAAGCTCGAAAGCCTACACCTTCGATAAATCCGGTAAAGCGACCGAAACCGATCTCCCGGCCGATCTCAAAGGGGAGGCCGAATCGTATCGCGAAAAGATTGTCGAGGCGGCGGCCGAGGCCGATGACGCTTTGCTCGAGAAGTTTTTCGAAGCCGGGGAGTTGACCCCGGAGGAACTTCAAAAAGGATTAGCGAAGGGCATAGCCGACGGTAAGATATTTCCTGTATTCGCCGGGGCGGCTCCCGAAAACTCCGGGATGTCGCTATTTTTGGATTTCGCGGTCGAATATTTCCCGTCCCCCGATTACCTTGAAGAGAAAATTGGATTTAAACCGGGAACAGACGAGATAATCAGGCGCAAGATCTCGTCCGACGGTCCCGTATCGTTATATGCTTTCAAAACTATCTCCGAGCCGCACGTGGGCGAGCTTTCGTTTTTCAAAGTATATTCGGGCATCGTAACCCCGGGTGCAGATATGCACAATGTCAATAGCGATTCGGGGGAGAGATTCGGGCAGATATACCTGATGAATGGTAAGGAAAGGAAAGAGATCGACGCTATCTCCGCCGGGGATATCGGAGCGGTCGTGAAATTGAAAACGACCCATACCGGCCATACCCTTTCAGATAAAAAAGAGCTGATACAATACGAACCCGCCAAAGTCCCGAGCCCGATTATCAGAATGGCGATCGAAGCCAAGACCAAAGGCGATGAGGACAAGATCGGCAGTGGTCTGGCCAGACTTCGCGAAGAAGATCCGTCGATAAAAGTGGAAGTTGTATCCGAGATAAAACAGACGATTCTTTCCGGCCAGGGCGAATTACATCTCGATGTTATTATCGATCGGCTCAAGCGCAAATTCGGTGTCGAGGTCGAGCTTGACAAGCCGCGGATTCCGTATCGAGAGTCGATTAAATCCAAAGTCGAAATCCAGGGCAAATATAAGAAACAGTCC
>JAZGHS010000241.1:0-11752 GCA_036481315.1 Candidatus Zixiibacteriota bacterium
TGTGGACATAACATTCTCCAACATCCAAGGCGGCTGGGAAGGTGACGGCAACATAGACACTGCCCCCCTCTTCCGAGATCCCGATAACGGCGATTTTCATCTCATGTCCACTGCCTGCGGCGATCCGTACGACTCGCCCTGCATAGATACAGGAAACCCTGCTATCATAGACAGCCTGCTCGATTGCGATTGGGGGCTCGGTACCATCCTCAGCGACATGGGTGCTTATGGCGGCGGGGATTCGGTCATGGTCGGTATCGATGATTATATCGTTGACTTGCCGGATAAGTTCGCCCTCCTCCAGAACTACCCCAACCCCTTCAACCCATCCACCACCATCCGCTACAACCTGCCCACGCAATCCGACGTTCGTATCGAGATCTATAATATCCTCGGGCAAAAGGTGGCCACATTATTCGACGGCAACAAGCAGGCCGGGCATCACAACATCACCTGGCAGGCCGACAACTTCCCCTCCGGTGTCTACTTTGCGCGGATGGAAACAGGGATGCTATCGGAGAGTATTAAGATGGTGTTGTTGAAGTAGGAGTTTGATTAATCAAACCCATACATATGTTTTTGATTTACTCAAACATCTCCGCCTCCGGCACTGCTCCACCCTCCACATCCATGCCGACACCGAAATTATCAGCGCCGTAATGTTCGTCGTCGCGCGCGGGTTTGAACCAGGTTCTGTTATTGCCGCAGAGCGAATTGATCGATGTTTCATCCTTCTCGCTGTCCCAATCCATATAGGTATCGGTACCGCCGATATCGAGCAGAAGCGAAAATGATTTCGCCAGGGCGTTATATGGCGAGAGTTTATTGACATTGGTATAATCATCCCTGAAGGTCGCCGCGCCGAATCCCTGTTGCCCGGTTTGAAGCTGGTAATAATCGTTTCCGCCGTCATCAATCAAAAACGCGTTGGAGCGGATCTGCGCGCATGCGATAGAGATGATTTTCGCCTCGTAACGATCATCGCCGCCTTTGTCATATAAAATCGCGTTGGTGAAATCCCAGCCGAACGCTATGCCCGCCCCGGCGGTCTCCCAGAGCCTATGCGTATCGTTGCCGCCCTCATCGACAATAGCGCCGATACAGAAATGCGCCCCCGACGCTTGCGTGAAATAAACCGATTCGTAGAGATCGTCGCCTTCGCCCTCGTAAACCAGCCCGGTACCGAACCAGTAGCCGCATCCAAGTGTCCAATTGCCGGAATAATAATGATCTTTTCCCTTAATATCGATCAGCGCGCCGAGACCTCCCGCCCAGGAGTGGCCATCGGAGCCGTCCCCGCGACGTCCCATGCCCGCCCCCTGCGCGGAGTTGACATTGATCTTGTTTTCTGAATGATAATCTCCGCGATGGGCCACGTCCTCGTAAGGCTCGGCTGTGTACTTATCGTCGCCCTCGTAATCGGCGCAGACACCTACGCCACCCACGCCGCCAAATCCCTGGCCGTCGCCGAACAGGTAGCGGGTATCGTCGCCTGATATATCGAGGTTCATCCCGATGCCGAAATAACCGCATCCCTGTCCCGACGTTTCCAGTTCATAATCATCGTCGCCGGAGACATCGAGCAGAATCCCCAACCCGAAAAAGCCGCATCCCTGGGCCAGTTTTTTCGCCTTATACTCGTCTTTGCCGGAGACATCTATTAATATCCCCGCGCCTAACATACCGGCTCCCTGCGATAGTAGTCCGGGATCATCGTTGATATATTTATCGTTGCCGCCGCAATCGATTGCCACCGCTATCGGCAGGCCGAATGACGACGTCCCGCCGACATTCCCGGTGTAGGTATCATTTCCACCGAGATCGACCAGTATGGCGCAATCTGTTTTATCGTGTTCGTTCTTCCCCGTTCCTGCGATCACGATCCTGCCCATCGGAGAATTAAATTCGAATGCGATTTTGTCAAGGCCCTCTGGTTTTGATTTGAGATACGTCTTCAGTTTCTTCGACGCCGTCTCCGCCGCCTGAGCCGCTTTCATACATCCATAATAGAGAGAGTGAGCGTCAAGCGAGCCGGCGATATCATCGATTTGCGGATAATACTTCTGGCCGTCACCCATAGATTCAGCCATATCGCTGATGGAGAACAGCGACAGGGCGTCATCGGTATCGACATTCCTGATTCCTATATTGCGCCACTTGTATGCGTCATAGACGTTGAGCATGAGTTCTGCTATGATAATTTGAAGCTCGTTCGGGATTTCTACCAGCAATGATTCAAGCTCGGCTTTGTAGTTCGGCCAGTCGGCCTGGCTACCGAAAGCCATGAAATTCAACTGCTGTCCTTCGGCCAGGTAAACCTGCTCGAAAGCGTCGAGCATGGGGACGGTGCTGTCTATACGAGGCGAGAGATTAGTTGAGTAATTGCGAAACCCGGTCATCATCCGATCCACACCGAGTATGTACGATATCCTGTGCAGTGAGATATCGGTGCTGTCATAGAACGCCGGTTCGAGATATTGTCTGATTGTATTTCCCATCGCCTGGGTGTAAGGGATAGTCTGCAGTGGTTCGGCGAAAAGGTCTTTGAAGAATGGCATTACGTATGGGATACCGTCGGGCTGGGGGAATCGATTCCAATACCCTTTGGCCTGATAGCCGAGATCGCTTCGAGTGAACCCGACCGAATCGAGCGCCGCGCCGATGCGGTCGATGCCATTATCCTGGGCGACCGCGAATGTGGTTGTAAGCAGGATTATTATTCCGATTTTTCTAAACATAATTTCTCCTCGTTTACCTTTAATAGCGTCATATCTGCCATTGTTTATAAAACCGGTTGCGGAAATTGTAAAGATGGAATATATTCGACTCCGGCTGGTTCTGGTAAGAGAGGGCAGATCTATGAAGAAAATATACAGATTTTGGGTAGACATCACGGTTTTGCTTTTAATAATTATCGTAATTTTCCCGAGCGACAGCAAGGGACAGCAACTATCGGGGAAAGTCTATAAGGAGTTTATTGAATCCGTGCCCGTTGCCGATATCGCGCGTAGAGGAGAAATTAACGTCCATAAAATCGTGGTGGAAAAAGCAAGAGAAGTTTCTGTCACCTGCTCATGGCACAGTGGCGAGCTGAAATTCGAATTGACCGACCCGTTTGGGAATAGATTCGATTCCACGGCACGACTATCGAATTATAATGTCGAATATAAAGTTCACAGATTTCCCGAGGGTATTATCGAGGCGGTTTTCGATCTTACCGGAAACTTCCCGGCCGGAATCTGGAACCTGGAAGTAACGACTGAAGATAAAACCGAGTTAGGTATCGGCTATACAATCGAGGTCTATCATAGGAATCCGGAGCTTAAGACCTTGTACAAGACGAACAAGGATGTTTATAAATCTGATGAGCGGGTCATTATCACCGCGATTTTGCGGAGCGGCGAGATGCCTGTTTCGGACGCTACAGTGCGGGCCGTTATAGCGAGGGAGCGCGATATAATCGATACGCTGGTATTGCTTGACGACGGGCTTCATAAAGATTCCCTGGCTAACGATGGCCGATATGCTTCCGTTTTCGACATTTCTAATCGTCAGGGAGATTATTACATTCATATTGACGCGGAAAAACCGGGGCAAAGCCCTTTCGCGAGGAAAGACGACTACGCCCTGATGTTCATCGTAAATAATTCATCCATCATAGGGACGACAGGCGAAAGGACTGTGGATATTGATAGAGACGGATCTTATGACAGCCTTGTAGTAAGTGTAGATTTCGAAATAACCCATTCACAAGATTACAGAATGAAAGCCTCGCTTTATGATCGATATGGCAAAAAGATCGCCGCGTCCCGTATATGCGACGATTTCCCAAAGGGCAAACAAAAAGTAGAATTCTCGTTCGATGGATCGACAATATTCGAGTATGGGGCAGACGGGCCTTATTATTTGAGGGATCTCATTCTTTCTGATTCCTGCGATAATGTCCCCTTACTGGATTCAATTGATAACGTGTACGCAACAGAAAAATACGATTTCCGGGATTTCGAACACGGCCCTATTTTTATAACCGGAAAACACGCGATGGAAGAACTGGATATCGACAATGACGGTTTAATCGATTCGCTGATATTAAATTTCGAAGTAGAATATAAGGAAAAATCTCAATGTATATGGTCTGGTTTTATCAAAAGCCGACAAGATGGAGTCAACTGTTGGAGGACGGACAACGAAGGCATATTCGATAAGGGTCTTTCCGATGTGAGGCTCTCGTTCAGCGGTAATTATCTAAAATCATGCCCTTACGAGGGTATTTATACGATAGCGGTCGTTGTCCTTCAGAAAAATCCCAGACGGCTCTCAAATATCAGTTACACCTTTGAAAGCCGCGAATACAAGCGCGCCGATTTCGAATAGTTATGGTTGCGAAAAATGTAAAGATGGAATATTATAATGAAAGACGTAGGGGTTCGACATATTTAACCCTACAGGGAAAAAGGTAGATACTATGAAAGAAATCCTCGCCCTACTAAAATCGCACCGCTCGATACGAAAATACAAACCCGAACCGATACCCGACGATCTACTCGAAAACATCCTTACCTCCGCACGGCAGGCGCCAACATCGTCGAATATACAGGCCTATTCGATAATCGTTGTGAAGGATAAGGAGAAAAAATCCAAGCTGGCCCATTATTGCGGTGATCAACCATACGTGGCATCTTGTCCTGTATTCCTGGCCGTCTGCCCTGATCTCTACAGGCTCGATCAAATGTGCCGGATGAGAAATTATCAAATAAACGATAATTATATCGAGACGTTCCTGCTGGCGGTTGTCGATTCCACGCTTGTGGCGCAGAATATCCTGGTGGCCTCGGAATCGTCGGGGCTGGGTGTCTGTATGATTGGCGGCATACGCAACAACCCCGACGATGTTTGCGAATTGCTGAAATTACCCGATAAAGTATTTCCTCTGATGGGGATCTGCCTCGGCTGGCCGGATCAGGAGCCTATGATCAAGCCGAGACTGCCCGGACCGGCAGTCATTCATCGTGAGGAATATAATCACAGCGGATTCGACAGGCTGATCGACGAATACGATTCGACAATCAAGGCTACGGGTTTGTATGACGGTCCCCGGCGCAAGGTACAGTCGACGGATGGCCGCGAAGTTTCCGACAACGACTACAGCTGGAGCGAGCACACATCGCGACGGATGGCGCTCACCGATTCGAAAGCATTACGCGCTCACTTGAGACAATTTCTAATGAAAAGAGAATTCCCGTTAGAATAAAAAAACGGGCAGGCCGTGTTGGCCTGCCCATGCGCTGTTGCGTTATTTACTCCGGGTGAGGTCCGTTGCTTCGCTATTCCAGAATTTCGTAGTTGCTGAATCTGAATTCCCCCGAAAACCTGATCCTGATAATACCCAGAAAAGCTTTTACATATCCCTTCATTTTCATTTCGACAGGGACAACGAGCCCTCCCTCCAGGGGCTCGAAGTCCATTACCATCGCGAATTCCTTAAGGGCGCCTTCAGGATCGGGCACTTCGAAATCGAATCGCTCAAGGAAATATCTTCGCTTGTCAATCCCAACCGTCCCGATAAACTCGCCTTCCTGCGGAGGGGACGATTTGGGGATAACCGAAATTTTATATGACCATTCATCCGAATCAGTCAAGGAAAATTTATACGCCGGATCATCGAATGATAACGAAAATTCCTCGCCCTCTTTTTTCTTCTCCGCGTCTTTTCCAGTTGATGAGTATATAATCTCCCGGGAAAGTTCATCCTTGCCAATACTAGTGATAATGGCGATTGTGGTATCGGAGCTCTTGATACCGCCGTCACCGTCGAGCCTGTTCATAACTGAAAATAGCTCATAGCGGATCTTTGTATTAGCGTGAAGGGAATCGTTTATAGCCATTACCGAATCGGTCCTTGCCAGAATCGTTTCCAGCGGAAGAGGATCGTCGTCCTGCGCATTTATACTGACATTACTTGAAATTAAAAAAATTAACGTGATTAGTCCCCGGTATCGCAACGACATTCTCCTCTTCTCTAAATCATCTTCAATTGAAATTGATTTTGTCATCGGTCGGGTTTTCTGTCAAGGGAATTCACCTTGACCGCGGCTATTATCAATTATAATTTAGGAGTGATTGGATGTGTTCCCGGCAAATGAGGATCGCTGATGAAAAAAAATCGATTCGATAAAATCACTCCCGAGATAATCTCGTTATTCGAGAAGATAATCGGCGCTAAGAATGTCATAACCGAAAAATTCGATTTAGAGCCGTATTCGCACGATGAAACCGAGGATCTGAAGTTCTATCCCGATGTCGCGCTTAAACCGTCGTCAACAAGGGAAATCTCCGAGATCATGAAAATTTGCTATAAGCATAATATTCCGGTCACCACGCGCGGCGGCGGCACCGGGCTCTCGGGCGGGGCGTTGCCGGTCTTCGGGGGAATATCGCTCTCGACAGAGAAGATGAACAAAATAATCGAGATCGATAAGGAAAATCTTATGGTTACGGTTCAGGCCGGCGTAATCACCGACAACCTGCACAAAGCGGTGGAGACGGAGGGGCTGTTCTACCCGGTCGATCCGGCGTCAAAGGAATCATGCACTATAGGCGGCAATATCGCCGAATGCGCCGGCGGGCCTAGAGCGTTGAAATACGGGGTCACAAAAGATTATGTTTATGGATTGACATGCGTGCTTCCCGACGGCCGCGCATTTAAAACCGGCGGGAAGCTTTTGAAAAACGTCTCCGGTTACAATCTCGCTCAATTAATCGTCGGCTCGGAAGGGACATTATGCGTGGTTACCGAGATAATTTTGAAACTCCTGCCCCTTCCACGCTATAAACGTACCCTTCTCGCCCCGTTCGGATCATTAGCAAGCGCCGCAACGGCATTGACACAGATTTTCATGGCCAGGATCATACCGTCGGCGGCGGAGTTTATAGAACGGGCGGCGATCAAGGCAGCCGAGGAGAAGTTGGAGAAAAAATTCCCGCGTTCGGATTCCGACGCTCTTCTCCTGTTCGAAATCGACGGCGACCGTGAGGACGTTTTAGACGAGCAGGCTGAGCGGATCGGCAAGATCTGCCTGGAGCATGACGCTATCGATGTTTTCGTGGCCGACAATCCTGAGAAACAGGCCGAGATGTGGCAAATGCGTCGCAATATAGGCGAGGCGGTCAAATCTATCGGCATATATAAAGAAGAGGATACGGTTGTTCCCCGCGCGCAACTTCCCGCGCTGGTGGAGAAGATCGGGGCGATATCGAAAAAGCATGGCATACTGACCATCTCCTATGGCCATGCAGGTGACGGTAATATCCATGTGAATATTATCAAAAAAGATATCTCCGACGATGACTGGAACAACAAACTTCCCCACGTTATTGAAGAGCTGTTCCGGGAGGTGGTCATACTTGGCGGCTCGATCTCCGGGGAACATGGTATCGGCTGGGTGCAGAAGGATTACCTTCCCCTCGCCTTAAGCGACGTTGAGCTTTGCCTTATGCGAAATATAAAGAAGGTTTTCGATCCCAAAGGGATACTCAATCCGGGAAAGCTGTTGCCGGATGGGTGAGGGGGAATCATCAACAGGCTTGGTTTAAAATACTATTCGGGGATGATCTCTTATCTAAGGGAGAATAGCGATGAAATTCCGGAAATCCGATATTATCGTAATTAGCATTTTGAAAGCTGTAATTATCTTTTACTCGGGCTGCGAACGAAACCAAAGAGGATAATATAATGAAATACACGCGAGTCTATTCCGATGAAAACGGGGAGTCACATTTTGAGGATATTGAAATCGAGCTATCGCCTGTGGATTTCGCGCCGCCCGCGCCCCCGTTAAACCTGTCCAGCTTCACTCATGCAAATCAATTCTGCTATGCGAATGTGGCTCCGGGCTGGTATGGAGACTGGCATCCTACACCTAAAAGACAAATCTTTATCTATCTAAGCGGAACGATAGAAGCTGAAGTTAGCGATGGCGAGATCAGACGCTTCGGACCGGGAAGTGTCACCTTGGTTGAAGATACAACCGGAAAAGGCCATAGAAGCAGGGCCGTTGGAGAAGATGAGGTTTTTGGTGTAATTGTACAACTGGATGATTGAAGGTCTTCTTAAAAGTAGTTTAAATAGCGGCGTGTCAAAATATACAATGACCTCAAAAGGGTATAATATATTAAACCCCTACAACTGGCCCCTATTGTATCTCCGTCCTATTATCGGAGTCACTCGCCAGAGTGTCTCCCTGCTGGGATTTCTCCCGGCCTACCGCGTAGATGATATAGCCGATCATACCACATACGAAAAGCAACGCCAGCTCCACACCTCCCACAATACCGATTAGCGTCATAACGCACCTCGCTTTTGGGAAAAGGATATCTGCAGTTTTCAGTATTACGTTTTAAAATATACCCGATTATCTGTGTTTGTAAAGAGAATAATTATTAAAAATCGAACTTGTTGGAGTTTATCAGGATACGGATTCCGACCATTATAATAGGGGCGATCCGAAGACCGCCCCAAACGTTCGGATTACTGACGAATTAACGAGACTCTCGACCTATTTCAGGTACAGCATTTTACGAGAATCTTTGTACTCATTGGCTTTAATAACGTAGAAATAAACTCCTCCCGCCACCTGGCTTCCTGCCAAGTTGGTTCCATTCCAGAGAACCACGTGATTTCCGGCAGGCATACTTTCGGAAAGAAGCGTTGTTATTTTCCTGCCGAGAACATCGTATATTTCCATCACCGTGTAGCCTGGTTCGGCAATGCTGAATGAGATTTGCGTGTTGGCATTGAAAGGGTTGGGGTAGTTCTGGGATAAAGAATAGGTGAACGGTACGGGCGTATCAGGGTCAGGACGCTTAAGGCTAAACGCATAATGGCAAGTATCCGCTTTTGTCACATATGCCACATCTGAACCGTCGTTATATTTCATCCAGGAGGTCGATTTGAGAATGAAATCCCCGGAAGCGGAAGAATCAAACCATACATAGCATAATATGCCGGTAGTACTGATGTCTTCTCCCAGGTCGATGGTAATCCAACCCTTAAAATCTACGATCGTCCAATCATCGATAGTAAAATTGCCTTCGGTAATGGAATCCGCATGAGGAGTTAAAGTATAATGGATAAAAGCATGATCATCTCCGGTGAAATTAATCTCGGTAATATCCACAGGCATCTTGTAAGAGCCTCCGGAAAATGGCTCCAGGGTCGCCGGGATATCGTAGGTGAGAATGGCTGGTCTTGAAATCGTAGCGTCCGATGTTGAAATACATGAACTGTCAATTCGAATCTTAGAGCCAGAATCGTTATCCGAAAACCAATCGTAAACGAAGTGAGAATCAGGCAACGGGGCGAATTTTACATCCGTAGTAACTCCAAAATCGAAATATTCGGTAGTAGTAAAATACATGGTGAAAAGAGTTTGTTCCGTATCCGGAGCCGCGTACTTACCCGCTTGGAACATCGAATCGCTCTCTACACGATATCGACTGAGGTTTTGCGGTGGGAATGAAGCTGCTTCGAAGTAATCGATTTCCGGAATTGTTCCACCCCCCGTAATTACCGTATCCAATGTCAAAAGGGAATCATCGAAATCGATCCAGAGCTTGTAATCCGCCGAATAAAACGACGGGTCGATTGTAACCTGAACAATGACCGAATCGTTTTCAGTAATTTCAAAATCCTTTGCGTCTATGGTAACCTCGTATGGAGGTAAAATAACGCCGCCCGTATCAGCGTCGATAGCGGCATAACCAACCGAATCTGCCCCTCCCCAATTGTAAACGAACGATTTTCGGCCGCTATAGCTTTCTCTAAAACCTACAAAAAACGTGTCACTGAACGCACAATCGGCATTGTAACTTGTTTTATAATCCGAGATTTTCATCTTCAGATCGCCGAGATAAATCGTGCTATCGTTTCCGGGCTTGGACGCCGGGCAACCATAGATCTTGATATAATCGGTGCCCGCGAATGACGAACATGCCGCGCCGCCGCCATTGGATTCGAAATCGAAGTAACTACCCCAATTCCCGTCCTGGAATATAAGGGAGTAAGTACTGCAGGGAAAATTCGTGTATAAGCGTAGCGGAATGATGGCAGGAAAATCATCCTTGGCAGCGTCATCCGTCGCTGCTGCTTGATATGAATACGCGGTTTCCCAATCCAGAATGATCGCGACCGAATCGTCTGGAATAGTAATTATGCCATCTGTTAATCCGGAGACTACGTAGCAATAATCCTGGCTACTTGGATAGCTTACCGATGGATCCTGTTCGTAACTAACAGTATCCATAGAGTTAAAATCTGCGGTTGAACTTACACCTAAAATTAAATCAAATATCCTATGTTCCCTTCCGGAAATCGGAAGAGAACCATTCGAGAAAGTAATTTCGATTTGACCACTAGTGTCTTCGGTAACGGTTGGGCCATTCCACGGAGTATCGGTGGAGTCATATCCTAAATAATTCAGGTTACCGGTCAGAGTTACATATATTTTAAAAAGGTCGAGAATTGAGTCGTTAGACGCGTATACTGGCACGATCAATTGCTCGCCCGGCCAACAAGAGTCTATATCCCCGTAACTGATGGTAACAACACCTGTTACGCAGTCCGTTAGAATCTCCGGGAATCCCCGATTATCGCCTTCCCCGGCGCTCACCAGATACGAATAGGCGAAGGCCATAACAAATACAACAGTCAGTAATACAAATAGTCTCTTTATCATAAACCCTCCTTAAAAAGTTTATTTGTCAAATTACGCAGCCATAATTGATAATTACGGCGGTCCCCTGATCGTTTTATATATTCGGCCAGTCATCTCTAAAACAGACAGTAAAGAGGTTCGATGAGCACAATAACTGAATGAAATTACAATTATAACCGCACCGTTGATCATAGCACACCTACTACCTAATGCTAACGGCTCATTTGGTTATTCCCGGGGGGGGTTAAAGTATACTATACCATTACGATTTTGCTGTCAAGTAATATTTGATATTTATTACGTTGCCTGTCAACTCAATAGATTATGCTCGTAACACTAAATTGCAGGTATCGTGATATATATTCCGTGTATAAAAAAAGCCCGGTCACCCGGGCTTTGATTCTAATTTATTTTTTAACGACGTTTCTTCGATTTAACCTTTTTCTTAGAAACCACTTTCTTCGCCTTAGCCTTCTTTATCGTTTTTTTCGCTGTTTTTCGCTTCGTGCCAGTCTTCATCGGCTTTTCAGAATTCATTCTAATGCCAAGGGCGTGATACAAAACCTCGCTGACCCGCTCCACTAAGACGAATTTGATTTTCGATTTTATCTCTTTGGGTACTTCCTCCAAATCCCCCTCGTTCCTTTTCGGAAGAAGGATCTTCTTGATACCGGCACGGTAAGCGGCTAACGATTTTTGCTTGATACCGCCTATGGGTAGAACATCGCCCCTCAACGTAATCTCGCCGGTCATCGCCAAACATGGTGCTGGAGGCCTTTTGAGCAGCGCCGAGGCTATAGCCGTACACATGGTAATCCCCGCCGACGGTCCGTCCTTGGGGGTAGCCCCCGCTGGAACGTGAATGTGGAAATCCTGCTTTTCGAAATCCTCCGGCGAAAGCCCTATCTCATCGCAATGTGACTGCAGATATGATAACGCCGCCCTGACCGATTCTTTCATGACATCACCGAGCTGTCCGGTCAGGGTAAGCTGTTTTTTACCGGGCATCTTCATAGCTTCCACATACAGAATCTCCCCGC